>DASSGT010000345.1:0-2849 GCA_035693345.1 Puia sp.
ACCTGTAGATAAAACAAAGTTAAGACCAGGATGAATAAAAAAACCGTCCCGCTATCTGCGGAACGGCTATAATTAGTTAGGCTAGTTGACAATTAACAATTGACAATTGACAATTATCCAAGGTATGCTTTCAGCGCACTACTGTATCTCGCCTTCTGAAGACGCTTGATCGCTCTTTCCTTGATCTGGCGGATTCTTTCTTTGGTCAGGTCGTACTTCTGTCCGATCTGCTCAATGGTTACCCCATTTTCTCCGTCCAGTCCGAAATAAGCATTTACGATTTCAGCTTCTCGCGGACTCAGTGATTTCAGCACCCGGCGGATTTCAGCCCGGAGGGAATCTTTCATCACATCGTCATCCGTATCATCACCGCCTTCCAGCAGGTCACCCATGGCTACATCTTCTGCTTCATGCACGGGTGCATCCAGTGAACTGTGACGGGTATTACTCTGGAAAATATTATTGATTTCTGTTTCGCTCATTTCAAGCAACTCCGCCAGTTCTTCCGTTGAAGGTTCACGTTCGTGTTCCTGTTCGAAAGCCATATAGGCTTTATTGGCCTTATTATAGGTTCCGATTTTGTTCTGTGGAAGACGTACCAGACGACCCTGTTCGGCCAGAGCCTGGAGGATAGACTGACGGATCCACCAAACGGCGTAAGAGATAAATTTAAATCCCTTGGTTTCATCAAAACGCTGTGCAGCTTTGATCAGTCCGAGGTTTCCTTCATTAATTAGGTCACTCAGGGAAAGACCCTGATGCTGGTATTGTTTGGCTACTGACACTACGAAACGCAGATTGGACTGGGCCAGTTTGTCCAATGCCTTTTGATCTCCCATCTTAATCCGCTGAGCGAGAATGGTTTCCTCTTCCGGCGTGATCATGGAGATCTTTGAAATTTCCTGTAAATACTTTTCTACCGCCTGGGAGTCGCGGTTTGTAATCTGCGTGGCGATTTTAAGTTGCCTCATAATGGGTATAAATAATTAGTGACAAATGTCTTTGTCGGGTATAGATCAACCATATAACAATGCAAAAGGCGGAAAAGTTGGATAGGGCAAGATTATAAATATTCCGCTATGTACAAGCACGAAAGTAATACCCAATCCTGGAACCTCATAATCTTTCTCAAATTAAAAAGTCTAAAATTTGGTAAAACTAATTATTTAGTTATATATTTGGATAAGAACTACTTTTTTAGTTATAACCTTCGTACACCAAATGCATTGAAATAACCGTCGTTTTTTACTAACCCGGCTACTTTGATCAATACCTGAATAAGCAAAAAGTAACCCGGTATTAAAACATCAAAAATGAATTCTGCTAAAACATTAACCAAAGGAGAAGAACAGGTGATGCAGGTTCTCTGGAAGCTGCAAAAGGGTTTCCTGAAGGAAATTATTGACTCCACACCAGACCCAAAACCCCATTCCAATACGACGGCCACCATTCTCAAAATACTGGTAGAGAAGGGGTTTGTCAAATATACGGTACACGGCCGAAACAACCTCTATGAGCCCATGATATCACAGGTGGAATATGGTAAAAAATCAGTCAACCAGCTTATCAAAGGATATTTTGACGGCTCCCCTGCCCGGCTGGTGTCCCAGTTTATCAGCGATCAGAAACTTTCGGAAGCAGAACTTGAACAATTACTGCATCAGATCCAGACAGCAAAAAACAGAAAACCATGACCCAGATCATCTATATCCTAAAAACCGTTATCATATCCGGATTACTGTATGCCTACTTCTGGTTCTTTCTGAGGAATCGCTTTTTCCACAGTTTTAACCGGCTCTTCCTCATCTGTATACCTCTCTTTAGTCTTTTGTTACCAGCACTTCATTTCAACCTGCCTGAATTCTGGAACCGGTCCGCCAATGTTTCGCCCATTCATTTGCTGGGTGTCGCCCAGGGTGGACTCGAAGAAGCTGTAACGGTCTATGCTAAAAGAAATTCGGGACATACTCTTTCCTGGGAATGGACGGGTCTGCTGGTAACATTGTTCGTCAGCACAACTCTCTTTGTCCGTTTTCTAAAAACAATCCGTCACTTGCGGAACCTTAGGAGAAACTCCACGTTTGTAAATCTTCCGGAAGCAACGGTTTATTTTGTTTCAGAAAAAGGCACTCCCTTTTCTTTCTTCAAGTCCATTTTCTGGGACAAAGAAACCGACTTGAAAAGCAGGGAAGGCTGTCAGATTCTCCGCCACGAATTATTCCATGTAAGAAATCATCATTCCCTGGATATTATCGGAATGGAAATCATCTCCATCCTCTGCTGGTTTAATCCCTTCTTTCACTGGATCGGCAGGGAGCTGAAACTGATACATGAATATGCCGCAGATGCATGCGCAGTAGACGAAACAAATGAATACGAATACGCCGGTCTTTTAATCTCTAAAGTTTCCGGAAGACCCTTGCCACTTACAAATCCGTTTTTCAAAAACCAGATAAAAAGAAGAATTGCCATGATCACCAAATCAAACAAAAACAAAAAAGCGCTGCTCGGCCGCTTGATGATCCTGCCCCTCCTTGCAATGCTGATCTGCCTCTTTTCATTCAGAATAAAAACCATCCTGCCTGTTCACTCAGCGAAAAACGTCAGGGTAGTCGTAGATGCGGGACATGGCGGCGTATTTTCGGGGGCACAATTAAACGGTGTTTATGAAAAAAATATCAACCTCAGCATTTCAAAGAAAATACAGTCTTTGGCTGCAGAATATAATGTGGAGGTGATCATGTCAAGAGAATCGGATGTAACACCTGGCAGCAACGAACTCTCTAAATCATTGGAATATATCGCCGCGCTGCCAAAAAATAAAAACGCTGATTTGTTTATTTCCATTC
>DASSGT010000346.1:0-3542 GCA_035693345.1 Puia sp.
TGTCCTTAGTCAGCGGCCCAAACTCCTATACTCTTATACTCTTATACTCCTACACTGTTTGTGTATCTTTGCCGCTTCATGAAAACAGATAAAACGAATATCCGGACGCTTTCAAAGTCCGAGATACAGGAATATTTTGAGGACCTGGGTGAACCGAAATTCAGGGCCGCTCAGGTATACGAATGGATATGGCAGAAACAGGCCTTCAAATTTGAGGATATGACTAACCTCAGCAAGGAACTTCGGGCCAAACTTGCCAAGGATTTTGCATTTCCCGCTCTTCGCATAGACACCACCCAGTATAGTGCAGATGGAACGGTCAAAACGAGATTTAAAACTTTTGACAATCATTTCGTTGAAGGTGTTTTAATTCCGACCGACGAACGAAGAACGGCCTGCGTTTCCTCACAGATTGGTTGTTCCCTGAGTTGTAAATTCTGCGCGACCGGTTATATGGACAGGGAAAGAAATCTGGAATTCGACGAAATATACGATCAGGTAGTCCTGATAAATCAGCAGTCAGAAAAAACCTACGAAAAAAGACTCAGCAACATTGTGTTCATGGGAATGGGTGAACCCTTGTTAAACTATAAGAATGTACTGAGAGCCATTGACAAAATCAGTTCTGCTGAAGGTCTCGGTATGAGTCCCCGCAGGATTACCGTATCCACCGCAGGTGTAGCGAAGATGATCCGGCAGCTTGGAGATGATAAAGTGAAATTTAAACTCGCACTTTCCCTGCATGCAGCCAACGATCAGAAACGGCATGAGATTATGCCCATCAACGATACCAATAATATCCGTTCGCTCATCGATGCACTGAATTATTTTTACAAACAAACCGGCAACGAAATCACCTTTGAATATATTCTATTCCAGGATTTTAACGACAGTCTCAAAGATGCTGATGAACTGATAAAAATTTATCGCCAGGTACCGGCTGATCTCGTAAATATTATCGAATACAACCCGATTGCAAATGCTCTGTTCGCCAAACCGGATGAATCGGTGACGAATATTTTCATGAAACACCTGGAAAAAAATAAGGTCAATGCGAGACTTCGCAGAAGCCGGGGAAAAGATATTGATGCAGCCTGCGGACAGCTTGCGAATAAAAACGCTTCACCACAACTGCCATGAAAAGAAAAACAGATAATTTTTCCAAATTCATAAATCGCAAGAGTCCCGCTGCTGTAAAAGAAGAAATCCGTCAGGAAAGAAAACTGATGAAGAAGGAACGAAAAGAGGGCATTGAGAAACATTTTGAGGAAAAAAGAAATAAACGCGCTGTTGACATTTCGCAAAAATCCGGCACAGATGTAAATGCTCCAGGTCTTGCGGGAGGAAATAACAAATCAAATGCAGTTTCTCCTCATCGGACTGGCATCAAATCGGGTATTGGCAATTCGAAAAAGCCGGCCACTCTTTCAAATACGATTGATAAGTCTGTAGATATACAAAAAGCTTCCGAACCCTTATCCGGGGCCACGCTGCCGCTGAATAAATTTGTAGCTCATGCAGGTGTGAGTTCAAGACGTGCCGCTGCGGCACTGGTGAGAGAAGGAAAAGTAACTGTGAATGGTGTGGTCGTAACGGATCCCGGAACAAAGGTTTTATATACCGACACTGTAAAAGTAGCAGGCAGGAAAGTGACTGTTTCGAGCCATTTCGTTTATATCCTGTTAAATAAACCCAAGGATTTTCTAACTACAACTACGGATCCGCAGGGGAGAAAAACAGTTCAGCAGCTGATCAGCAAAGCGACTGAAGAAAGGGTTTACCCGATTGGCAGACTGGATCGCAACACATCAGGCGTTTTACTTTTTACCAATGACGGAGATCTCGCCCAGAAATTATCGCATCCGAAAAATGAGATGAAAAAGATCTACCATGTGGGCCTCGATAAACCGCTCACCAAACAGCATTTTGAAAAGATTATGGCAGGTGTGGAACTGGAAGACGGTATTGCGAAAGTAGATGAAATGGCATATGCTGATCCAAAAGACAAAACCCAAATAGGTCTGGAAATTCACAGCGGAAAAAACCGAATCGTACGCCGGATATTTGCCGCCCTTGGCTACGATGTGAAAACACTCGACCGTGTAATGTATGCGGGACTTACAAAAAAGAATGTGCAAAGAGGTAACTGGCGCTTTCTCACAGAAAAAGAGATACGCGCTTTGAAATACCTTAAATCCTAAACCATGGGTTCAGGATTAAGCTTAAAGCCAAAAGCGTAAAGCAATTACATTTATATATAGTTTATCGATCCTCGATCAACCGTCAACCATCAACCAAAGGATGAAGCTTCCTGAAATACTTTTTGAAAACGACGACTTCATTGCACTCAATAAGCCAGCAGGTTTATTAAGTGTTCCTGACAGGATACAATCCGCTCCATCGCTTAAGGACCAGCTTATTGAGAAATACGGGAATATTTTTACGGTACATCGTCTGGACAGAGAAACAAGCGGCGTAATTGTGTATGCAAAAAGTCCGGAGGCACATCAATACCTTTCAGTCATTTTCCAGGAACGCCAGGTGGAAAAAAAGTATTTTGGAATTGTTTGGGGCGTTCCGGCTGTAGTTTCGGGTGTAATTGAATTGCCTATGATGGAACATCCCGGCAAAAATGGAACGATGGTTGTAAACCGAAAAGGTAAACCCGCATCCACAGGCTATGAAATTGTAAAAAATTTTGGAAGATATTCTCTGATCAAATTCAATCTTTTTACAGGACGTACCCATCAGATTCGTGTACATATGAAGGAGACAGGGCATCCTATTCTTTGTGACCCTTTATATGGGGATGGTAAGCCCTTCTTTGTTTCTTCCCTTAAAAAAAATTATAAGCATTCGGGATTCGAAGAAGAAAAACCAATTCTGAACCGTCTCGCATTACATGCTGCCACACTTTCATTTACCGATATGCATGGAAAGCACTTTACTCTGGAGGCTGAAATGCCGAAGGATCTGCGTGCACTGATCAATCAACTCGATAAAAGCTTAAAGCGTAAAGCGTAAAGCGTAAAGCTTTATGTAATTTGACATCGCAATACTGCCAACTGCCAACTGCCAACCGTCAACCCTTTATTCGTTCCTGTATACAACTCCTTCTTTCATTACAAACTTCATATTCCCCATAACCTGCAGATCTTTTGTGGGATCTCCTTCAACGGCAACAATGTCAGCCCATTTTCCTTTCTCAATACTGCCGGTTTTATCACTTATGCCAATCAGTTCGGAAGCACTCCAGGTTGCGGAGCGCAGTATTTCTAAAGTCGGCATGCCGGCCTGATTCATATATTCCATTTCCATCCAATTTTTTCCGTGTGCATATACACCGGCATCTGTACCAAAAGCAATTTTTACACCGGCCTTATATGCTTTTGAAAAAGTTGCCTGAATCTGGGGACCGATGGCGGTTGCTTTCTCTGCGATCAAAGGAGGAAAGTATCCACGTTTCATGGCTGAATCTGAAACGGATTTACCGGCTATAATAGTGGGTACAAACCATACATTATACTTTTTGAATAATGCAA
>DASSGT010000347.1:0-2020 GCA_035693345.1 Puia sp.
ATAGAAAGTCGGTCCTTTTGATTCAATTCTGATAGCCAGTGCAATCAGAATAAACAGCGGGCTCAGAAGAAACAAAGCCGTCAGTGATACCAGTATATCAAAGCTGCGTTTTAAAATACTGTGCAGACTGATGGAAGAAACAACCATGGCCTCGTCTTCTTTCAGACTGGTATTCATTTCAATGGCCTTTGATTTCACCTTGTTCAGAAACCGAACCTTACTCAACAGTGCATTTTGATCAGTTTCTTCGATCTGTATAATGTCATCAACCAGCATATGTTTTTTAAACTGGGCTATTTCAGGTTCTCCGAGATTCGTAGAATCCATTATAAAAGGGATGGTACTGAAAAGCGGATTGCTGTTGAGGAACTGGACAAAATTTTTCACAACTGAAAAATCAAAACCCGATTCGCAGAAAATAACTTCGGGTAAAATATTTTTTTCCTGTTCAATCGAACGTTTTAATTCGGCACGCGCGTTATCGATACTGTCCGAAGCATATCCGCGTTTAAAAAGTTTAACCAGCTTTTCAATATTGGCAGGATTTTTGCCAATATAGTAAAATCCGCTGTGGATAAACGTTGGACTCGCGAAAACCTCTTTTGCGGGTATGCGGTACCTTACAAAAGCTTTTCCCTTGTAAGGTGATTTGGGTAGAATTGTAAAATCCATATTCAGGTTAAGGTTAATTTTCAAGAATACTAATCAGCGATTAAACTGCTTTCATCGGGTAATAGGTATCCAGAGACTTATTCTCAATCAATTGTTGTACCGCGTTCACCAGGTTGACCGGGTTAAACGGTTTTAAAAAATATTTCTGAACAAAATAAGCTGCACATTTTTCTTCCGTTTCTTCGGCACTCAAACCAGACAGAACCATCACCGGAATATTTTTATAGATTCCACTGGACGATAACTGTTGTATCAGCTCCCAGTTTTCCAGATCAGGTAATTGCGGATCCGCAATGATCAGATGTGGAAAGTTTCTTTTCGACAACCAGTGCATAGCTGAACATCCATCCGGCACTGTGATTACCTGATAAGATTTTCCAAGTACTGTTTGAAGCAAAAACCGAATCGCTTTACTGTCGTCTACTGCTAAAATTTGCTTTTTCATGGGCAGAAGTCCTCTTGATTAAAATTTGACACAATTCCTCAGTAGGTTGGAATTTTTTCGTACACGGCAAACAAGCGGTATTGGCATCTGAGGTTAGACTTGAGATATGGATAAACATCAGGTATTATAAGTAGTGAATCAGCAATCTTTGGGGAATTTCAAGGATGGATGGCTGATTATACCCGGAATGGGGATTTGAGGACTTCAGAGGTATTGAACGGATTGTTAGAAATTCTACGATAAAAGTAGGTATTTTTTCCTAAGATCCAAATATCGGTGATCTTTTTTTGAGTCACCCGGATAATACAATCAAAAAATCATGCCTGATTACTGTTGAATTTCCCTTGATGATTTATCCCAGATTACACGCTGATTTCCGCTGATAAATCGAAAGAAGCCAATAAACATCGACAAATTCATAAAAAAGAAGTAGTAGGGTATATAGAACACCTTGATTTTCAAATTCTGACGTGCAAATAACCATCCGGCCACAGCGATTGCATAAAATACGATCTGGGACAGTAAAAGAATCACGTAAAAGCCCGTTGCGCCATGGGCTACCAGTATGACGTTTGTAAAAAAACAAATGAGCAGACATACAGGACATAGGGTCCATCGGAGGATTCTGTGTGAAATAAACTGAAAAGATAAAAGCGGGTATTTGTAGACGTTAAAAAGTTTTTTTAATATGATCATCGCCTGGAAGGCACCGGCTGCAATACGTACTTTTCGTTTTTGTTCCTCCTGCATTGAAACGGAAGCAGTTTCTGAGGCATAAGCTTTCGGTTCATACCGCACCAGATATCCATCCATACATATTTTCATTGACTGAACAAAGTCTTCAATGATAACATCCTCGGATACCTGAAAAAAATGAGAGGTCTTTATGGAAAATAATTCTCC
>DASSGT010000348.1:0-3788 GCA_035693345.1 Puia sp.
AATATTTCCAAACCTTTAACTGTTTCACCATCACCTAAAGTAGCTATCAACGGACTCATATCCCAATGCGAACCCGCAGTATTAAATTTCTCGGGAACGGAAACGGTTCCCAATCCATACGGACCATTAACCTGGTCGTGGGACTTTGGAAATGGTCAGACAGCCACGGGTCAGAACCCGGCACCGGTCAGTTATCCAAAAGCAGGAGAATACGTCGTACAACTGATTGCAACAAATACCGTAGGATGTAAGGATACTACCGATACTACGCCACCTTCGCATCTGTTCATCTATCCGATTCCTGCTGTAAATGCGGGTGCCGATACCACGATATGTCTTGGCACACCTCTGCAGCTGAATGCCACGGGAGCCGCTACTACTTACAACTGGTTTGCACCTGTCAATGGCTCTTCCCTGAGTTGCCTTGCCTGCGCAAATCCCGTCGCCGATCCGGTTCCATCCAGTACTTATTTTATCGTAAACGGTACCAGCATTAACGGATGCCAGGCTAAGGACACGATACAGGTTACGGTAAACGTACCGGTAACAGTCAGTATCAGCGGACCTGATTCTGTATGTCTGGGACAGAGCACACAATTAACAGCCACAGGAGCCGCTATTTATTCCTGGACACCTGCCCAGGGACTGAATAATCCGAATATCGGAAATCCGCTGGCACAGCCGGATGCTTCACAGGCCGGCACAGCTCCGAGCACGGTGATCACTTATCAGGTGACGGGGTACGACAGCAAAAAATGTTTCTCCGATACAAAAACGGTAGACGTTACCGTATTTAATTATCCGGTGATCGACCTGCCCGCAAATGTTACCATTAATGTCGGAAGCACATACCAGATGAACCCGACGGTTTCAACAAATATTATCTCGTACAGCTGGTCGCCTGCAAACAATCTGACTTGTACTAATTGTCTGGCGCCGGTTGCCAAACCGACTTCTACAACAAAATATAATCTCACAGCGACAAACGACGGAGGCTGTGCGACGACGGATAGTATCCGCATACAGGTGATCTGTAATGGCGCCAATTTCTTTGTACCGAATACCTTCTCGCCAAATGGCGATGGTGTGAATGATCATTTCGTAGTGAATGGCGTCGGTTTGAATGTGATACCGTCCATTACTATATATAACCGCTGGGGTCAGATGGTATTCCAGAAAAGCAATTTCCCTGCGAATTCACCAGCGGATGCATGGGATGGAACATTCAACGGACAGCCTGCTCCATCAGATGTATATGTATATACCATACAAATCCTTTGTGATAATAATACCCTGATTCCTTATCATGGCAACGTAACCCTTATCCGATAATGAGATGAAAAAACTGAACCCCATCATAAAATATTTTTTAACCACACTGGTCTTCCTTGCCGGTATTGTTTCGGCTTATTCACAGGACCTGCACTTCTCACAATTCTTCGAAGCACCCCTGTTGAGAAACCCTGCCCTTGCCGGCATTTTTACCGGGGACTATCGCATACAGGGTGTTTACAGGGATCAATGGAACAGTTTTACAAACGCATATAAAACCGGATCTTTTAATGCCGAATATAAATTACCGGTTGGCCGCACGGATGATTACCTGACCATCGGATTACAAGTACTCTATGATAAGGCCGGGAGTGCGGGCCTCACGTCAACGCAGGTTTTTCCGGCGCTGAATTACAGCAAATCACTTTCGAATACACATTCCAGTTACCTCTCTCTCGGATTCATGGGGGGATATGTTGAAAAAAGAATTGACGTCTCAAAAATAACCACCAACAGTCAGTTCGACGGAGCGGCTTTTAATCCGTCGTTGGGAAACGGGGAAACTTTTCCTTCACCTGATATTCATTACTGGGATGCCAGTGTGGGGATGAGTTATAACGGAACCTTTGGTGAATTCCAGCAGAACAGTCTGTTTTTCGGATTGGCCTATCATCATCTGAACCGGCCGATGAATTCTTTTTACCAGAATACTGCTGTTGAGTTACAGCCAAAATGGGTTGCTTCAGCGGGTGCAAGATTTAATGTGGATGAAAGATCCGAATTTACGATCCAGGCAGATTATTCCTACCAGGGTACTGCCCGTGAAACTATCGGCGGCGTGATGTATGGCTATAAGCTGGGTGAGTTTACGGATGATCCAAAATATATTCTGGGTGTCGGAGCGTTTATGCGTATCGGTGATGCATTTATTCCGGTTGTAAAACTGGATATGCTGCCTCTGTCCATCGCCCTGAGTTACGATGTGAATATATCTACTCTCAACACGGTCAGCCAGGGCCAGGGTGGTTTTGAACTTTCCATATCATATAAAGGATTTCTTGACCGGGAAAATTCAGCCAAGAATAAAATGTTATGCCCGAGGTTCTAAGCTGAAAGCGTAAGGCGTAAAGCGTAAAGCAAATGCTAAATCATTGAATAAAAAACTGACTCATTAAAAAAGGTCCATCTGATTTTTCAGAAGGACCTTTTTATTTTATAGAGCATCATGTTTAAGAAAATGCAATAAGCTTTGCGCTTTACGCCTTCAGCTTAAGAAAACATTTCTTTGACCTTGTCAAAAAAACTCTTTTCATTTTTATCAGGCTTCGGCTGGAAGTTCGGTGAATCACTGAGATTTTCCAGAATAGCTTTCTCTTCTACAGAAACCTGTTGCGGTGTCCACACATTTACATGGATCAGCTGGTCACCCTTCTCATAGGAATTTACGGAAGGAAATCCTTTCCCTTTTAAACGGAATATTTTTCCACTCTGTGTGCCTGCCGGAATCCGGATCTTGGCTTTTCCATCGATGGTAGGTACTTCTACCTGCAGACCAAACACGGCATCTGTGAATGAAATATATAAATCGAACGCAACATTTAATCCGTCGCGCTGTAATTCCGGATGTGCTTCCTCTTCAATCAGTATAATCAGATCTCCCGCGGATCCACCCCGCTCTCCGGCATTACCCTTCCCCGAAACGCTCAGCTGCATGCCTTCCTGTACTCCCGCCGGTATATCGATATTAACAACCTCTTCTCCAAACACCCTTCCCTCACCTTTACACACTGTGCATTTTGCAGTAATCGTAGTTCCTTCCCCGTTACAGGTCGGACAGGTTGTTACTGTTTGCATTTGTCCGAGGAACGTATTGCTGACCCGTCTAACCTGTCCGCTGCCACCGCAGGTTCCGCAGGTCTGTACACTTGCTTTATCTTTTGCGCCGCTTCCATGGCAGGTCGCACAGGGTACGTGTTTTTTTACTTTTATATTTTTGTTTACCCCCTTGGCGATCTCCTCGTAAGTGAGTTTGATTTTTATACGCAGGTTAGACCCGCGGATGCCGTGTGAACGGGAACCACCGCCACCACCCCTGCGGCCTCCGAAAAAACTCCCGAAAATATCATCCCCGAAAACATCTCCAAACTGGCTGAAAATATCATCCATGTTCATACCGCCGCCATTGAAGCCACCACGGCCGTTGTTGACCGCTGCATGACCGTAACGATCGTATTGCGCACGTTTATCCGCGTTACTTAAAACCTCATAGGCTTCAGCAGCTTCCTTGAATTTTTCTTCAGCAGATTTATCTCCCGGATTGCGATCCGGATGATGCTGCATCGCTACTTTCCGGTAGGATTTTTTTATTTCTTCCGCAGATGCAGATTTCGAAATGCCCAGTATTTCGTAATAATCTCTTTTCATTCAGATTTTTCCTATTTTCCAACAATCACTTTCGCGAAACGGATAATTTTATCATTTAAATAATAACCTTTCATCACTTCTGCAATCACTTT
>DASSGT010000349.1:0-3656 GCA_035693345.1 Puia sp.
TGGAAAAAGGAATCCGGGATATGGTGCGAATTTCTGATGGACGAATGAGCGGCACCGGTTTTGGGACCATCGTTTTACATGTATCACCGGAAGCAGCAGTCGGTGGGAAATTTGCATTCATTGAAACCGGCGATATTATTACACTGGATGTACCGAACAGGAAATTAAATATCAGGGTAACGGATAAAGAATTTGAGGAGAGAAAAAAGCGGTTTCAATTTTCACCCCCGATGGCCAGCCGCGGTTATGTAAAATTATACATCGACCATGTGCAACAGGCACATCTCGGAGCAGATTTGGATTTTCTGATTGGAGGCTCAGGTAGTACCGTTGTAAGGGATTCCCATTAAATGATGATCGTCTATTCCAATGTGCGGGATTTTCATTGAAATATTATCAGCTTTTTCTGTAACCCGGTCCCCTGATAAAACGGCCGGGTTTTGCGCCGGTATGTTCGCCGCTTTTTATAACCAGAACACCGTTTACAAACACCTCTGTAATGCCTGTGGCATATTGCAGCGGCTTCTCAAATGTCGCATGATCCTGCACGGTTTTGGGATCAAAGATTACAATGTCTGCAAAATTTCCCTGTTTCAGTTCTCCTCTTTTTTGCAGCTTTAGATTCGTTGCCGGCAATTTGGATAATTGACGAATGGCCTGCTGAAGGCTCAGCATCTTATCATCACGTACAAATTTGCCGATCACCCTTGCAAAAGTTCCATAAGCCCTCGGATGGGCGCCGGACAGAAGGAATACGCCTTCGGGTGCAGAAGATGCTTCATCGGAGCCAAAGCTTACCCAGGATAACGCGGTCTCCCTGCGCACATTATTTTCGTCCATGGACGAATACACGACTTCAATTCTGGTGCTGTCTTCCACGATCAGGTCCATGGCGGTTTCCTCCGCAGAACGACCACGAATGGCTGCAACTTCTGCCAGTGTCTTCCCAATATATTTTCTCAGCGAATCTTTTTTGAATCCGATAAATAATACTCCTGAAGCTCCGCCAGCCTGGTAATAAGTATTTTCCCAATCAGTCGCATTATTATCCATGGCCTTTTTCATCTGTCCACGTATTTTTTTATTCTGCAGTCTTTTCCACAGTTTGTCAAATCCTCCGTCCTGAAGCGTCGGTGGAAAAGAAGCCGTCAGTCCGGTCGCACTTCTGTTGTAAGTGTACATATTGGCGGTGATGGGCACGCCTTCCTTTCTGGCTCTTTCTACTATCCTGATAAGACTGTCCAGTTTCCACCAGTTGTCCCTACCTGCTTCTTTTAGATGATATATTTCAGCGTGTATTCCCGATTGTTTCGAAATGCTGATCAATTCCCCAATGGCTTCGAATAATTTGCTGCCCTCACTGCGAATATGGCTCGTATACATGCCGCCGTATTTGGCGGCCTCCTTTGCCAGCGGTACAAGTTCTTCCGTTTTGGCAAAAAAATCCGGCGGATAAATAAGAGCATTTGTAATTCCCATGGCTCCTTCTTTCATTGCCTGGCCGATCAATAATTTCATACTGTCAAGCTGGATTTGGGTCGGTGCTACATCATCTTCACCGATCACATATTGTCGGATAGTACCCGTACCGACAAAGGACGCTATATTACAGCTGATCCCTTTTTTTTCAAGCCAGTTCATATATTCTCCCAAAGTACTCCACGCAACAGGATATTTGATATCACGCTGACCATCCAAAATTTGTTTTTTCATTTTCTCATTCAGCGGTCCCATGCTGCCTTCGCCTAATACTTCCAGCGTCACACCCTGTCGTAAATCACTCTGCGAACGGCCATCCTGAATCAATGATTCTTCAGAATGACTAAGCATATTGATAAATCCGGGTGCTACTGCTTTGCCCTCCGCATCGATTTCATTGTTGGAACGGCTGTTTCTCAAATCACCGATAAATGCAATCGTATCAGCATCGATGGCAATATCGGCTTCGTAAGGTTCGCCTCCATTTCCGTCGTAGACGAGTCCGTCCCGTATAATTGTATCATATGTACGCGTGCGTTTGCAGGATATCAGGGATACCAGTGCAATAAATAAAAGCAGAATGAATTTCATGTTGGCGGGGTTTTCTGAATCCGTCGAAAGATACCAAAATCAAGGCGGGATAGTCTGTGTAATTATTTGCACACTTAGAAGAGTTTTTCATGCAAACAGAAAACCGGTCCGATGATTTCGATTTTGTTTTTATGGATAAGATTACCCGTTGCCCGGCTTTAAGAATATGAAACTGAAAGTATTGCATACGGTACACGCAAATATTTACACTCTTGTTATCCGGATCTGCTGGTTATATCTGATCCGGCCCGGATATTTATATAATATGGGAGAACATGAAAACGCTGATTACATTCATATCATTTTTGATATTTTTTTCCATTGGCCGGGCCCAGAAGGAGGCAGCAGGCAACGAAAAGGTATTAACAGCCGAAGATGGAAATTTGACGGTTTCCGTAAAAAAAGACGGGAAATGCTATTTCACATACCAGAATGGAATGTCAACAAAAAAAGACGAGCGAAATATAATATTTAAAAGCAGGCAGGATATCCGGTCATTTGAAAAGAAAATAAGCAGGGCACTGTCTGCAAAAGACGGTACATCTGACATGATCATTTATAAATCATATAAAATACGCCTGTTAACTGAAATGGGCGGCGTGTTTATGATCGTAAATGAAACGGGACAATCGCAATCAACACTTCGTGTTTCGAAGGAAATGTATAGCCAGGTAAATATGCTCTGAGCCCTGGCATCGTTTCTAACGAAAAATGAAAAACCGCTATATAAATTTTATCAAATCTGGGACGGGCTCTATGAACGGCCTTTAAGGAACCATTCATCCGACCACGGCAGCCCTTCAAAAACGAAGGGCTTTTTGCTGGATCTGTAAGCGACTCATGCAGGGCATATGAATTTGCAATAATTTCGCCGGATGACATTTGCAAAAAGGGCTATCCGGTTTAACAAACAACTCCGTTATGCCGGTGCACCGTTGCCACCGGGAATACGAATGATGAATCCGTTCGCAGAATCTGATCAGCCCCTATTGATCGCAGAAAAATTTTATCAGAAATACTACAATGATATCAAACCGCGTCACCTCATATTGGGTATTAATCCGGGTCGTTTCGGCGCAGGTCTAACCGGCATCCCTTTTACAGATCCGAAAAGACTTGAAAGTGAATGCCTGATCGGCTATACAGGTAAACAGACACACGAACCTTCTTCAGTATTTATCTACGAAATGATTCACGCCTATGGTGGCGCGAAAGCCTTCTACCGTGATTTCTATATCAATTCCATATGTCCGTTGGGATTCATTTCGGTAAACGCAAAGGGTAAAGAAAAAAACTACAATTATTATGATAGCAGGGAATTGCGCGAAGCAGTCCGTCCCTTTATTATAAAAAATATCCGGACCCTGATCACCATGGGCGTCCTCAGGGATATATGTTTTTGTTTTGGTACAGGTGAAAACGAAAAGTTTTTAACAAAGTTGAATCAGGAATTTGGTTTCTTTGAAAAAATTATATCACTGGAACATCCCAGGTATATTATGCAATACAAACACGTTGAAAAAAATGTTTACATTCATAAATACCTGACCGCATTCCATCTCATCAGGACAGTTTCACATGATTAA
>DASSGT010000350.1:0-8637 GCA_035693345.1 Puia sp.
CAGGCCGTCGACGAGTTTGTTCCAGCTTTTAGAACCTTTTTCAGGAGCCAGTAACATTCCCAAAGCAACCCCCGCGAGAAGAACGAATAATACATTTTTCATGATTGATCTGTTTTCATGTATAGAATCAATTTCCGGGCCATGGACCGGGACACGATTGACAGATTGATGAATCTGCGATACAGGATTTTAAATCTGGGTATTTAACGCCCATATATTTTAAGCAATGCAAAGAATGCCTATACAATTTCCCCCTGGCACTCAAATTGAAATAGTAATTGAAACCATTTATTATGAATAAGACATTTTTGACCCTCCTTGTGGGAATTGGAATTGGGATACTTGTAGCGCCGGGCAAAGGATCTGATACATGGAAAAAATTGGTTGACGGATTTGATGAGTATAAGGATAAAATATCCGATAAAGGCGCTGAATTGGCAGATAAAGCGAAAGGTGTGCTGAATAAGGAGAAATCGAAGGTGCAGGGTGTAGTGAACGACATGGAAACAACTCCGCAATGGAATAGCTAGTTTCAAAAAAACGCACAGTATTATTTCTCTTTCGAATGTCCCGGATCGCTGAACGCGAATCCAGGCATAAACCCTTATTATGAATTCAATTGAAACGCTGATCAGGAAATCACGCGATTATCTGGATACGAAAATAGAGTTGACAAAACTAAAAGCGATCAATACATCTTCTGATGTATTATCTACTTTGATCTATTTAATCGTAAAAATCCTGGTGATATTTCTTTTTATTGGATTTACAAGTGTTGCATTAGCTATGTTGATTGGCAAGATGATGGGCGATTATTATTATGGATTTTTGATACTCGGTGGATTTTATCTAATCGTCTTGCTGATCATATATATTCAAAGAAAAAACTGGATCAAGGCTCCGGTTGCAAACAGTCTTATCAATAAAATGCTAAGGTAATTATGGTGTATCAGAAACCAGGGAATGTTGAGGAACTGCAAAAAGTAATCGCCGATCTCGAATGGGAATCCATATCCCAAAAAGAGGATATTGAGAATTCCGCTGCTCTGCTGATGAATAATTTGAAACCCATCAATATATTGAAGCATGTTTTGCAGCCTGTCTCCAACGGCTTTATTGGAAAATTGGCCGGGAAGGTTGCGGTCGGTTACAAAAAGCTTTTACATCGACCCCCGGATGCGAAGAAGCCCGTGCTGATTTCGAAATATTGATATCATTCGACAATCATTGATTTCGCCTTTGCAGAGAGGTGATTCACTATATAGGCTGCATCCCGACCCACACCGCCCATCCACGTGGACGTAAGGGAATATTGAAACAACGAACCAACAAAATAAAGTCCCGGATACTTCAATGAAATACCGCGTTGCGTTTCAGGATATCCATTGGCAGCGATCGCGCCCGGCAGATCCATCCAGGAATAATCAGCATGAAATCCTGTACACCAGATAATAGCAGAAGGTTCAATCAATACTTCATTTTCCGTAACAGGCCAACCATTCAGCACACCTTTCAGTCGCGGCAGAATATTCACGCCGGCCATCTGGGCCGCCTCTGGTGAGATATTGATCAATGGTGCACCTGTACCCTTCATGATGACTCCCTGGAATTTCCGTCCCATGGGTGTACTGGTATTCAGAATATGTTTGTTCACCCATACGAATTGTCGTCCGAAATATTTAAATACAAAATCAGGAATCTGTGCCGTGGGTCTGCCCGAAATAAAAATCTTCCTTTTTTCAGAGAGAAGATCCATGGCAATCTGGAATCCCGAGGTGCCTGCACCAACAACGAGTATTTGTCCTTCCGGCAGATCAACGGGCGATTTATAATCAGAAGAATGCAATTGTCTGATGTTTCTGTTCAGCTCACCTGCGAAGGCAGGTATTTTTGGAATCGCATAGTTGCCTGTCGCAACCACCAGATTCTCTGTCTCGAGCATCCGGTCGTTGAGCTTAATCTGAAAACCAAGTGCTGATTTCTTTACCATCGCTACCTGCGCATGATATAATACGGGCAGTTTAAACTTCTCTTTGTATTCAAGCAGGAAATCGGCTGCTTCATCTTTTGTAGGAAAAGCATTTTGTTCTCCGGGAAATGGGTAACCGGGCATGCCGTTATTCCAGGCAGGTGTAAACAATCTCAATGAATTCCATCGCCTGCGCCAGGAATCACCGGTGTTTGCATCCGCATCCAGGATCAAAAAATCAATATTCATTTTTTTTAAATGATAACCAGTCGCCAGGCCGGCCTGGCCACCGCCGACTACGATGGTATGCCAGAAGTTCTTTTGTGTATTTGTATTCATAATGCAAAGCTCTGGTAGAATATAAAGCCGGACAATCAATGAAAACCATGATTTTTGTACAGATGTCTACAACCAGTAGACTTTTGAAGCTTCTTTTACAAGTTCCATGGAATTGCGAACCTGAATTTTCTCGAGCAAATGTCGGCGGTGTGTTTCAACAGTATGGATGCTGATATGGCAGCGATCGGCAATCATCTTAGTGGATAGTCCTTCGCTGATCAGATGCAGAATTTCCTTTTCGCGCGTTGTTAATAGCCCGACCCAGGCCGGACCCTCGGTGACGGGTGTTAATTTTCCGGATTCAATAGATGTTTTACTTTTTGATTTCTCATGTATCATGGCTACTTCGAGCAATCTTGTGCAGGATTTTTCTTTTCGCACCCAATCATCCAGTTCAGCCCATTCATCCGAATCCATAGGCAACCGGTCAAAGCGGCATAACACCTGGTCAATCACTTTTTCTTCCGAAAAAGAAACGAGATATCGGGTGTCTCGAAGTCCGACCCATCCATTCGTCGGATGTTTGAACCGGTATTCCAATACCAATGGGGCGGGATAAGCATTGCCGGTAGTATAATGCGCCATCGCTTTATGCGATTCGATAATCCGGGCGGAAACCTGTTGCATGTCTTCCGGATTGATCAGCGGAAACCAGAAATCCATGCCGCCCTTTCTGAATTGCTCGTTTGTATAACCTGTCAATTCAAAAAAATTGTCATCGAGAAAGAGAAAGCGGTCGGCACCCAGGCAAGAAATCATAAAAACACAAAAAGGGTTTTTATTTTCATCCGGCATAAAAAAAGCATCCGGCACAACAAAGTCTTTGGGAATCTGCTGGTCACGTAATGTATTATATTTCTCTGCAATCATCCTGGCTGATTAGAAAGAGTAAAAGTAGATGATTAACGTGACGCAAATGGGATTTTTACCATCTCCGTTGGGAAAAATATCATCAGAAAAATCCATTGCCATGTGATGGATATGTTATTAACATTTGGAATCGATATCATTTTAAAATCATAACTTGAAATCCTGCACAGACCCCTATCCAGTACTCCTACCAATTGCCACCATCGATATCCTTGAGCATTTCTAAATAGCACAAAACATCCGGCTATGTATTCGGATATATTCGGTGGTAAACCACTCATTGGTTTAATGATGGGAATTTCCGTTAGCAACATCTCGTGTAAAAGTGATCCCGGTTCTATTTTGAAGGATGATCATTCAGGTAAACCCATCGTGCTGGTTGCAGGATACAGTGGCGCGAATGGAACTAATCATATTGCAAAATATTGGCAAGACGGACAAGAGACTATACTATCCAATGGAACAAATGATGCCTACGCCAATTCAATTGTAGTAAACGGCAGCGATATTTATATCGCCGGTACAGATGCGGTACCGGTATACTGGCAAAATAATATACAGACAAAACTTTCGATAAAATCAACCTATGGCGCCGCTAATTCGGTTTGTGTATCCGGAAATAATGTATACATCGCAGGAAATGACAGCAGCAAAGCTGTTCTTTGGAAGGACGGTTCAGAAACGGTACTGGACAATGTCACGGATTCGGGAAGTTTGGGAACATCTGTTTGTATTTCCGGAAGCGATGTATATATAGCCGGCACACGTGGGTACAATGCTGTATACTGGAAAAATGGAAACTGTGTATGTCTCTCAGGCTATAATGTTCCGACGCAACATGTGCGGGTCAATGGGATTTCCGTATTAAACGGGAATGCTTACGTGGTTGGTTATGTGAACTATGCCGCGTCTCCGTTTCCTTATTTAAATTATTGGGCAAATGGTGTGGCTACAGATCTGAATACGGGATATGATTTAACTTCTCCCAATAACAATTACGGAGAAGTGTGTTCTGTTTTTACGTCCGGTAATGATATATACATAGCCGGTATGGTTGAAACAACCAATCAGATGATCAATAACGCTGTGTACTGGAAAAACGGCGTCGAAACAGTACTTCCCAGCAGTGCAGCCAATGCATTTGCCTGCTCGATTTATGTATCGGGTAATGATGTGTATGTAGCCGGATATGAATACAACAAGGGCCAGCCCAAATATGCCGTGTACTGGAAAAATGGCGTCGAAGTAAAACTAACAGACGGCAACGGCGAAACGATTGCCACTTCGATTTTCGTAAAACAATAAAGTATAGTTTCGCACTATTATCCCCGTCACATCATCTAAAAGTTTACAACATGAAAAAGCTTTTACTTCTCTCCTTTTTATTGGCCGGTTTTTTCTCCGCCATCTGTCAGACAGCGACAAGTTTTTCCGGAGACGCAGATAAAGTGGCCGGACTGATAAGAAATGGCGCGCATAAAAACGGGTATCAGTATATGATAAAATTTGCGAGTACAAATCAGGCTGCTATCAGCGTTTTACCCAATACCAGCTATCTCATTTTTTTTGTATACGATAACACAAATCATCCGGCCGCGGCTTTCCAGGCTCATTTAATGACCCCCGACAGTACTCTGATGAAAAAATATACGGTAAAACCCTTTGATCGCGGACAGGTCGGTGCTGCAAGGGCTCAACAACTTGAATTTCGCACTCCCCAAAAATTTATAACAGGCGATACAAAGCCTGTAAAGTTAGTAGCGAATCCGGCAGCGCTCATCTATGTTTATTATAAAAAGTAAATCAAAAATTCCTGCACTACCAGGAACCGCGATGCCCATTCGTTGCGTTATGCGAATCCTGTTTGCGCCTGATAACGTCCCATCTCTTCTACTATAAAATTATCTTCGTACACTTGTTTCAGTGAAAATTCCAAACCTGCCCTTTCCCAGTCATTGATCACTGCACGAAACGTACAAAAATCAGCATAGCTTGCAAGACAAAAAGTAAAATCAATCTCCTCACCCTGATAACGAAAGGATATTCTGTTTCTGTCACCCTTTGCCTTCATATAGATATTTCTCTGCATACCGGGTTCCCGGTGTTCAAAACCGGTAAATGCTTCCAGGAAAATCGCAGTCATCTCCATTCCATTTATCGGGTAATGTGCATTCCCGAAATCAATGCCTTTAGATGAAAATGTCAACCTGTTCTCATCCCATCTTCTTAATTTTACTTTTTCATTATTCCCGTATCGCACATATAATGGTATGGCGATGAGGATGCTCCCAAACAACAACATCTCGCTGACTGACATCCAAAAGATCAAATAAAAGAAGACTACAAAGCACAGTGAATAAATACCTAAGACTACAAATGTGTGGGGGTTATATTTATAAACCCGCGTAGAAACAGCGTGAGACATAGCAGACAGGTTAGGAGATCAACTAATATTCTCTTAAATATAAGGTGTTTTTGGCAATATACGTGCAAATGAGTCGATTATCTCGTTCCGCCGGGACTAACAATCATCGCAGAATCAACTTAATAAAATGTCCTGAAATCCGGATTTGACCATAAGTTTTCCCAGAACTGAAGGGGATTTTCCTCTTTTTTGTAATAAATCATACATCCGTCCTTTCATGGACTGGTTTCTGGCGGGAATTGACCGGATGTGATATAGAATATGGGCGGCAGACGTCTCATTTCTGAAATTCAGCTTTATTGTGAACATCATCCAGCATCCTGGAAAAAGCGACTCTGAATTTATCTCTTGCATCCCGGTTGTCAAACAAAAAGTCGATTGCTTTTTCTTTGTAAGCCATCACAAGTTCTGTTTCAGGATAAATGACACAGCTCTTTCCGTTTAAGCAATTTACAGTGACGGAATATTTTCCTTCTTCCAGGTCATTATTCTCCCCAAGACTTATGGTATTAAGATATAAATAGCCGCGAATTTCTTTATCGAAATACGCAAGTGTTTTCTTGTTTTCCCTGTAATTCACCAAAGTCAGTTTCCCGTTTTTATCAACTCTGATCTGGTTATAATGATGGTATATGTAACTCGGGGGTGTCTCGACATTGTATGAGTGAAGTTTCAATATACTATTGATATCATTCACGTTTCCCGTGATATTTTGAGAAATTGAACAAAATGGAATGAGGAGAAAAGCAATTATTCTAATCATCGTTTAATTTTAGAAGCAGTGTCAGCTCATCTTACTTATGAAGTTTAATAAAATGGATATCACTATGATCGGCATGATCAAACTGGTAGCATACCAAACACCCATTGAAACCATAATCATATTCATCAGAACGACGAAACTGAAGTAAAGGTACAACGCCCACTTCTTCATTTTCCAGAATCCAATCGTACATATAATTTGATTTATGGTAGCCAATGCCAAAAAAGGAGGATACCACCTGGCAATTTTCGAAGCATAACCTGTAAATATTAATACTAAGCCAGCGGCTGCGCTAATGAATTCTATAATGCATAACACCGTAATGGCAGTCGGTCTTTTCTTTCCGTTTAATTCCAGGACTTCCTCGTCGAGTATATTTTCCTGATCCAAGATGCTGATTAAGGTCTGAGAGCAATTTAGCAGGATTAATTTACGTTTGCAACCAGTTAGGAGAATAAGTATTTCTACTTATATCAAATCAGGAGTCCGGTTTACACTGGTGTAGCCGGAGTAATTTATTATTCGCAAGTCATCTCAATTCTTTGTTTTATCAACGACAACTTTTCCACCCTTCATGACCCATTTTACATGGTGAATAATAACATTTATGTCTGCTAATGGATCTCCTTCCACCGCAACGATATCCGCAAAGTAACCCGGGCCTATGACTCCCAGGTCTTTTTCCATACCAAGCATTTCTGCACCATTCACTGTGGCAGTTTTCAGAGCTTCAGCAGGCGACATTCCTGCCTTTACAAACCAACCGAGTTCGTAGGTATTTTCCCCAAAACCCGTAAATACAGCATCCGACCCCATGGCTATCTTTACTTTTGCTTTGATCGCTTTTTTTAGTGATATAAAATTCCTGTCAATATATTTATTTAAGCCAGCCACTACAGCAGAGTCATATCCATATTCATCCTTGTGCGCTATATAATATCTGTTATGGTCAACGGTGGGAACATATGTTATCCCGGCTCTGGCCATGTTCAAAAATGTGGAATCGTCCACATCTGTTGCGTGTTCAATTGTGTTCACATGGGCCCTTATGGCATCATTTACTGCACCAGGGCCGTATGTATGTAATGCAATTCTTTTCCCTGCCATGTGCGCAACATCTGCCGCCGCCTTTATTTCTTCATAAGTATATGTCTGAAAACCCGTCACATCTTTATCACTCCCGGTTGAAGCATATATTTTTATCCAATCCACGCCGGCAGCAATATTTTGCCGCGCCACTCTTTGCACTTCTGCAATCCCATCAGCCAGGCCGGCGTCTGCATGTGTTGTGGGAGAATAGGGCATACTGGATATATGCAATCCATTGCCCGCCACAAACATTCTTGGTCCAATCATGGCACCGCGGTTGATCAGATCGCGCATAGAAATATCCATATAATCATTAGAGCCCAAATCCCTCACCGTAGTTACTCCGGTTTCCAGTGTCTTCAGGGCATTTTCCTTTGCAAGAAAAACAGTCACAGCCGGTCCCAGCGTACCGTATTGTGTCCATGGATTGCTGCCGGGCGATTTATCCCAGTAAAATGTGATATGTGTATGGGCATCGATCATTCCCGGTATGGCGGTGTAAGATTTCAGATCGATGACTTCAGCTCCCGCGGGAATGGAAATATCTTTTTCCGCCCCTGATTTGACAATACGCTCGCCATCTACTACAACCAACGCATTCATAATCGCATTGCCCCTACCGTCGATGACTTTACCAAAATGAATCACCCTGATTTGAGCAAATAAAAATGTATTAGACATTGTTGAAAAAAATACGAAAGCCAGGATTTTGCAGAATTTGCGCATATCAGTTCCATTTATGTCGAGTAAATATCCAAAAAACGTCGTGCATCAATGCGAACCCATCAGCGAATATTACTTTTGAAAGCAGGACTATGACAACTGAACGAGTTTCTCCCGGAGATGGCCAAAATTGAGTGGCTTAGTCAAAAAATCGTCGGCACCGAGACTCATGGCGTTTCTGTAATTTTCTTCATCGCCAAACGCGCTGATCATTACCACCACGGGGGGTGGCTTTTCAAATTCGTCCTTTATATGTTTTAGTAATTCAAGGCCATTCATTCCCGGCATATTAATATCCGATAATATCAGAATCGATTCCCGATTGATGCCATTCAGATAATTCAGGGCTTCCTGGCCTGAATGCGCAAAGGCAAATACCATTTCTTTATCGCGGATCTCTTTACGAAATCTTTGTTCAAACAAAGCACGCACATCCACTTCGTCATCAACAACCAGGAT
>DASSGT010000351.1:0-9456 GCA_035693345.1 Puia sp.
TAAACGTCAGAAATGAAAATGACGAGCTGGAAAAAAAGCTGTTGGAAACAACTGTGGGCCGTGTACTCTTTAATCAGTATACTCCGGCCGAGGTTGGATTCGTAAACCAATTGCTGACTAAAAAATCCCTTCGGGAGATCATTGGTAATATCATCAAGTGGACCAATGTCCCTAAAACGGCCAAGTTCCTGGATGATATCAAAACCCTGGGTTTCCGCATGGCCTTCCGCGGCGGATTGTCATTCAGTATTAATGACCTGATCATCCCTGACACCAAAGAAGAATTATTGGTGAATGCAAAAGTGGAAGTAGATGAAGTATGGGACAATTATAATACAGGTCTGATAACAAACAATGAAAGATATAACCAGATTGTGGATATCTGGTCGAGAGTGGATACTCGTATTACGGAAACATTGATTCGTGAACTGGCTTCAGACAAGCAGGGTTTTAATTCTGTTTATATGATGCTTGATTCCGGTGCCCGCGGATCTAAACAGCAGATCAAGCAGCTGGCGGGTATCAGAGGTCTGATGGCAAAACCAAGGAAGTCAGGATCTACAGGAAGTGAAATCATTGAGAATCCGATCCTTTCCAATTTTAAAGGTGGTCTGAATGTATTGGATTACTTTATCTCGACGCATGGTGCAAGAAAAGGACTTGCGGATACAGCCCTGAAAACAGCGGATGCCGGTTATCTGACACGTCGTCTCGTGGATGTTGCACAGGATGTTGTGATCAAGGAAGAAGATTGCGGAACATTAAGAGGTATAGCAACCACTGCCCTGAAGGACAATGAAGATATCGTCGAACCGTTGTACGACCGTATTCTGGGCCGTGTGTCACTGCATGATATTTATGATCCGATCACGGATCAGCTGATTGCGGAAGGTGGTGTTGAAATCACTGAAGAAGTTGCCAAAAGAATTGAAGAAACCGGTATTGAAACAGTAGAAATCCGTTCGGTACTCACCTGCGAAAGCAAGAGGGGAGTATGTGTGAAATGTTACGGTAAGAACCTTGCAACCGGATACACAGCACAGAAAGGTGATGCAGTAGGTATCATTGCTGCACAATCCATCGGTGAGCCAGGTACACAGCTTACCCTGCGTACATTCCACGTGGGTGGTGTTGCCGGTTCTGCCTCTGTAGAATCTTCTCTGATGGCTAAATTCGATGGTACTATACAGTTCGACGGCCTCAGAACGGTAATGGCTGAAAATAATGATGGTGCGAAAGTGCCGGTTGTTATCGGACGTACCGGTGAAGTAAGAATTATGGATGTGAAGAACGATCGTTTGCTGATTACCAAGAACGTTCCATATGGTGCTACACTGACTGTGAAAGACGGTCAGAAAGTTACCAAGGGTGAAGTGATTTGTACCTGGGATCCGTTCAACAATGTCGTAATCAGTGAAATCACAGGAAAGCTGAAGTTCGAAAACGTCATTGAAGGAATTACCTTCCGTGAAGAGGCTGACGAACAAACAGGTCATCGTGAAAAAGTAGTTATCGATACAAAAGACAAAACGAAAATTCCGGGTATCGTTGTAGAAGGTACCAAGGAAATTAAAAACTATAACCTGCCGGTTGGAAGCCATATCATTATGGAAGAGGGCGAAGAAGTTCGCGGCGGCCAGGTAATCGTGAAAATTCCGCGTGTGCTTGGAAAACTCCGTGATATTACGGGAGGTCTTCCACGCGTTACGGAATTATTTGAAGCAAGAAATCCGGGTAATCCGGCCGTTGTTTCTGAAATTGATGGTGTGGTAACTTTTGGTAATATCAAAAGAGGTAACCGTGAAATCATCGTGGAAGCCAGGGATGGTATTGTAAAAAAATATCTTGTTCCGCTGACACGTCAGATCCTTGCTCAGGATGGTGACTTTATTAAAGCAGGCGCGCAGTTGTCAGATGGTCAGACCGCACCGGCAGATATTCTTTCCATTAAAGGTCCGTTCGCAGTTCAGGAATATGTAGTGAATGAGATTCAGGAAGTATATCGTTTACAGGGTGTGAAGATTAATGACAAACACATCGAAGTAATCGTGCGCCAGATGATGCGGAAACTGAATATTGTTGATCCGGGAGATACCCGTTTCCTGGAAGATGAAACAGTTGATAAGATTGAATTCCTAGACGAGAATGACTGGATCTTCGATAAAAAAGTAATTACAGATGCAGGTGATTCAGCCAAGCTGAAGCCCGGCCAGATAGTTAGCTTGCGGGAAGTAAGGGAAGAGAATTCAATTTTACGACGCAACGATAAAAAGTTGGCAGAATTCAGGGACGCGCATTCAGCCACATCAGCGCCTATGTTACTGGGTATTACCAAAGCTTCTCTTGGAACACAAAGCTGGATTTCAGCTGCTTCTTTCCAGGAAACCACGAAAGTACTATCGTCAGCCGCTATCCAGGGTAAAACGGATAATATGATGGGATTGAAAGAGAACGTTATTACCGGACATCCGATCCCTGCAGGTACAGGATTGCGCGAATTCGAAAATATGATCGTAGGAAGTAAGGAAGAATATGAATTGCTCCAGAACACCCGGGAAGCTCTGCAGTTTGATGAAGAAGAATAAGGTAAAATTTAAGAATTAATAAGCAGTAGGAAGCAGAAATGCTTCCTACTTTTATATCTGGTATACGGAAGATTCAATATAGATTTATTTGTATGAGAAATATAGCGATGGTTCCCGGTTTGCTTGCCTTACTGTTGACGGGTGTTTTATTTTATGTTGTTTATCACAAGCCGCAACCCGCACCAGCTGTCGTTTCCAATGATCATTCCAATCAGCCCGCAAACAATAATCTGCGGATGGCATATTTTAACCTCGATTCCCTGGAAGCACACTATCAGTACTTTAAAGATGTGCTCGATCAGGTCAAGGGAAAGGAAAGTGAAATGAATGCTGAGCTGAGCAGTATGGAAAAAAGTTATCAGAAAAAAATAGCCGAGTGGCAGAAAAAGGCTCCGACCATGTCCCAAACTGAGGGACAGGAAGCGCAACAGGAGTATGCCCAAATGCAACAGAATTATCAGATCCGAAAACAAACGCTGCAGGAATCACTGATGAAACATAACGAGGATCTGAAGACGGACATCAGGCGAAAAATTGAAGACTACCTGAAGGATTATAATAAGGCAAAGGGATATAATTATATCATTTCTTACGATGCACATTCTTTCATTTACTTAAAGGATACTGCCAACAATATTACAGACGACCTCGTGAATGGTCTGAATGCTGCCTATAAGAAAAAGTAGGCTGATCCTGCAGCCTTTGTTTTCCATTCGATTTACTATCTTCCGGGTCAAATTATCTTATGCCCGCAGAAAGTCCGCATTTTAAGCCCACGCTCGGATTGATGGATGCTACCATGATCGTTGCGGGATCTATGATCGGTTCAGGAATTTTTATTGTCAGCGCGGATATTGTAAGAAATGTCGGAGGAGCAGGATGGCTGATCCTTGTATGGCTAATCACCGGATTCATGACGCTCACAGCAGCTGTAAGTTATGGTGAACTGAGTGGTATGTTTCCAAAAGCAGGTGGCCAGTATGTTTATCTCAAAGAAGCGTATAATCCCCTTGTTAGCTTTTTATATGGATGGAGTTTGTTTGCAGTGATCCAAACCGGAACGATTGCCGCAGTCGGCGTAGCGTTTTCAAAATATGCAGCCTACCTGATTCCGGCATTCAGTGAAGACAATCATATACTGCGGTTTCAAACAGGTACTAACCGTTGTGGGGATCCGACCTATTTTAATATCAGTGCGGCACAGATTGTTTCCATACTACTCATCGGTCTCCTAACATTCACGAATACCCGCGGCGTAAAGGGTGGCAAATGGATTCAGAATATATTTACAACTACCAAACTACTGGCTTTATTCGGTCTTATCATTGCGGGATTCATTGCTTTTCATCCGGAAGTATGGCATGCCAACTGGTCTGCTGCCTGGCAAGCAACAAAATCCAGTCTCAAAGACTTATGTAATCCTTCCTTGGGATTTGATATTAACTCCATTAGTGGTGCAGCTCTTTTTGGTGGAATCGCGGCAGCCATGGTCGGATCCGTTTTTAGTAGTGACGCGTGGAATAATGTAACTTTCATTGCCGGTGAAATAAAAAACCCGCAAAAAAATATTGGCCTGTCTCTTTTCCTGGGGACATTGATTGTAACCGTTATTTATGTCTGTGCTAATCTAATGTATGTTGCTGTTTTACCTTTGGACCAAATTGCTCATGCAGAAAAGGACCGGATTGCTGTTGCGGCTTCCCAGGTTATATTTGGAAAATCCGGAACCTATATTATCGCTTTACTGATTATGGTGTCCACTTTTGGTTGTAATAACGGGTTGATACTGGCAGGCGCGCGGGTTTATTATACGATGGCAAAAGATGGATTATTTTTCCGGCAGGCCGGTAAGTTGAATAAAGATTCGGTACCCCAATGGGCGCTCTGGGCACAGTTCGCAGTTGCTTCCATTTTATGCCTGAGTGGAAAGTATGGCGATCTGCTGGATATGATTTCATTTGTGGTCGTGATTTTCTATGTGCTCACCATTCTGGGTATTTTTATATTGAGAAAAAGAAGGCCGGATCTTCCCAGACCCTATAAAGCATTCGGGTATCCTTTACTGCCCCTCTTGTATATTCTTATGGGTACGAGCTTTTGTATTCTGCTGATAATCTATAAACCTGAATTTACCTGGCCCGGTCTGATCATTGCACTGCTGGGCATTCCATTATATTATATAGCGAACTCCGGCAACCGGAAAAAACCGGCAGCATAATATGACATCAACAACAGACTATAAAGAGTTATTTAAAACCTTTTCCTCAATTAAAATCGGGGTGATTGGAGATATGATGCTTGATACTTATTGGTGGGGAAATGTTGAAAGGATTTCTCCTGAGGCACCCGTTCCGGTAGTAACTGTTGACCGGAAAGAATATCGGATCGGTGGTGCGGGTAATGTGGCGTTAAACCTAGCCTCACTCGGAACACCTGTTTCAGTTTTTTCTGTACTGGGCAAGGATGATGATGGCCAGATACTGACGGGATTATTGGACGAAAAGAAAATTAATACGGGGTACTTATTGAATGCAGATGACCGGATCACTACAAATAAAATGCGTGTGATCAGCCGCAACCAGCAGATGATGCGGCTGGATTCGGAAACACTTATGCCGCTGACGGTCAGTCAGGAACAAAATCTGATTAATTCTGTAAACCGTTTTATTCAGGAACAGTCACCCGCTGCGATCATTTTTGAAGATTATAATAAAGGGGTACTAACGGAAAAAGTCATTCGTGATGTCATTGATATTTGCAAACACCACTCAGTCATTACAGCGGCAGATCCAAAGCGGAAACACTTCTTTGATTACAGAGGAGTTGATATTTTCAAGCCTAATTTAAAAGAAGCCCGGGAGGCGCTGAATTTATTAATTGAAGAAGTGAATGATAATACTCTTATACATATTCACCGGAGCCTCAAGGCCCAGCTGAATCACCGGATTTCTTTTATCACTTTATCAGAGAAAGGTGTGTTCTATGAAGATGGCCAGGATGCGCATATTGTACCCTCCCATATTCGAAATGTAGCCGATGTATCAGGAGCCGGAGATACAGTAATTGCGGTAGCAACCCTGATTTATACATTAACGAAGAATACGGCGATGATGGCAGAAATAGCCAATCTTGCAGGAGGTCTGGTTTGCGAATCCGTAGGAACGGTGGCCATTGATAAGTCGCTTCTCTTAGATGAATGTCAGCGTTTATTAGTAGATAAGTAATGGTTGTATTGGAAACGGGAGAATGTCGTTATGAAAAAGTATGCAGTAATAGTTGCCGCGGGATCGGGAATACGCATGGGCAGTACTTTGCCCAAACAGTTTTTATTAATTCATAATAAACCAATCCTTTGGTATACACTGCATACATTTCTGAAATCTTATAAGGATCTTCAAATCATACTCGTATTACCTGAAGAATATTACGACACGGGGCTCGCGGTTTGTAAAGAGATGAATACAGTCAATCCGATTCGCGCAGTCGTAGGAGGAGACACCCGTTTTCATTCTGTGCAAAAAGGGCTTTGTCTGGTTAACGAAGAATCAATTGTTTTCATTCATGATGCTGTTCGCTGTTTGCTTAGCCCATCCCTCATTCATCATTGCTTTGAAGAAACCCTGAAATTCGGTAGCGCCATACCTTGTGTTGATGCCCGGGACAGTGTTAGACTTGTTCATTCAGCGGGACATAAATCTATTAAGAGATCGGAAATAAAACTCGTACAAACACCGCAAACATTTAAAAGCTCAATTTTGCTACCTGCATACAATACGGATTACCAGGAAGAATTTACAGATGATGCATCGGTTGTGGAAGCAGCCGGCTATGAAGTACACCTTGTGGATGGTGAATCGAATAATATTAAAATAACCACACCACTCGATCTTGCCATAGCCGATGAATTACTGGATCCTCCACAATTTTCTGTTTGAATTATCTCTGGCAATCAGTGTGTAGTGGGTTTCCAGAAATTTTTTCCAGTCTTCATAAGCCGGCCTGTTTCTGAAACTATTTCTTGATTCGGAACAATCTACTATAAAACGGGTTTTATGAACCTGTAAATCCCTTAATATAGAAAAGAAAATCCTGTTATCGGCGTCCCAGTTAGCGCTCCAATTCCAGAAATATTGATAAATCCAGCGGGAGGGAGCAAGAATACCAAAATAATTGTAGAGATAAATATAATTCGAGTCATCAAAAACAAACAGCTGATTATCGGACAGAGATTGTTTTTTGAGATAATCCATTCCGGGTGTATCGGGAAAATGATCATTTTTATTGTCTGAGAAGCGAAACCCCGATGCATATCGTAATGTTCCGAGGAGCAAAGTAGTACCCAGCATCACACTAAAAATAAGTTGTGCTCTTTTATCCTGAAGAAAGGAAGCTTGTGTTTCTGTAAATACAATATAAACAAGGATGGGGATGGTGGCGGCCAGTGGTAAAAGATAGTACACAAAACTATTGCCGGGCTTCATTCTTCCCGATAATAGTTCAGCAGAAAAGGAGAGAAGCAGTGTCAGGATGCCTATACGAAGTAGTAGCGGCTTTCTGTTCTTCATAAACAAACTGGCGATGCCCAATACCAGCGCTGTATAAAAAGGCATTTCAAATTCCACTTCATGCAATGCATGCTTACAGTTTTTAATTTTTTCTATTAATCCCGAATGGGCACCGGGAGCACGGAGGTTGAATAGGAAAGCATCCTCCCATAGATAAGATAAGGCCTCGTGCGAAACAAAAAACAGAATTAACGGGATAGATATTGTAAAGAATCCGGCGGTCATACCCAATGTTTTTCGGCTCAGACTGACGGGAAGGGATTCTTCAGTTGTATAAAATGAGTAAAATAAAAAGGGTACAAGTGTAATCAGGGAATCCTGCTGCATCCAGAAAGACAGGCCGGTCAATAACCCCATCAGGTAGTATTTGTATTTGGCGTTTCCCTGCATGACACAAAAAAACATTAACAGGAACACGGCTGTATACTCTCTTGTCATGCCGTATCCATAGGAAACTAGGCTATAGCGGATGAGTAGGTTATAAATAAAGGGTAATAACCATGGCCATGATAGCTTGCTTTTTCTGCAAAGCCAGTAAAAGAGAAGCGTCGAAAATAAAACAAGGAACGTATCGAGAAGCCATGGAATCCAGGCATTAAAATACCAGTTAAACGAGTACAAAAAATAAATGAGTGGGGGTTTATGATCAAAGAAATCCCTGTAGGGTACGCCTCCCTTATAAATGACCAGGCCTGCATATTTAAATATCTCTTTGTCATCAAAGAACAATTCTGAGGCCGGAATATTCAGCAAACTCAATGTAATAGATACCAGGATCAGAAATAAAAGAAATGTCCGTTCTTTTTTCATGCGATCATTTGAGGAACCTGATTAGAAATGGAAGTTTATTCATAACCAGGTGCTGGTATGATATTCTTTCCGGGCCGAATAAGTTGTCAAAAAAAGAAATACCCGGAATATCGGAACCTTCAAAACGAAATATTTTATCTGTGCCGGCATGATCCCGGATTATGGCATCGGTCAGCAGGTAAAATGCCCCCTGCCGTTTTCCCTCTCCGGTGCTGCCGCCGAGCAATGAATATATATAATGCTCATCCTTCAGGATCATATAATATGCCAGAGTTTCGCCATCCGGAGACTTTGCCAGATAGGTTTCCGCCAGATTATTTTTAAAAGCATTTAAGGAACATCCCTTTAATCTTTCATAAACCGGTCCCGAGATGCTTTTGTGTCTGTTGGCGTAGTCCCGACGATATAACTGAATGATCAATTCGGGGGATTCACCCCTGACAATCTGCACCTTCCCTTCGATGGCTTTTTTTGTCATGCGGTTTGCCAGTCTTTTATACTGTTGACTGATTTGTTTATAATCTTTTGCCAGAGACAATAAATAATTCCGGCGGGCGCGTTGTTTCAATTTCCGAATGTCGGTAGAAACAAAATTATTTTCATTCAGGTCGATATCCCAATATCTGTATATATCAGGTATTGCATGTAGGAAAGACGAAATTTCAAATGATTGACTGCTGTTTCCAAATACCCCGAGCGATTTTGTAAAATATGGCTGATATAAATATTTAATGCCTGCTTTTCTATTCCAGGTAAGCGGCATTACATACTGATAATCTCCTGCCACCAGACCAGACCAGTTTTCAGACATTGCATCCAGATAAAAAGACCTGGCGTAAATAAGCCCATTGGGAGCGCTGAGGATACATTGGTCCCATTTGACCGTATCAATCTCATTTCTTTCCAGATACCTGATATCGGAGACTGGTTCAGTCATGATCCGCCCATTTTCGAATGATTTTTTTATAATTAATATTCTGGATATCGATACTGAAAGTAATTTTTCTTCCAAATGATATATTTCTCAGGGCGTCGTTGAAATCATTGCTGTAAACCAAAGGAGCATATATATTCAGCAAATTCTTAAAAAGACTCAACTGTATGCCGCCTGTATACAGGAACCGGCTGGTCGGTGGATTATTCTGCCACGCTTCCGCATACGTTCCGACATCGAAAAATATTCTGAGCGGCACGGGAAATGGTAACAGAGCAGCAGGAAGACTTGTATTAAAATTCAAGGAACTCACCCAGTTGGCAGACTTCCCCTGAACATAGTCAAAATCATCGACGCGCAATTTTAAACCACCATCGCGGTTCATGATTTGCTGGGCGGCTAATCCGCCGTTCGATATTGAACTGTTTTCCAAAGCATAGCTGGCTGAACGGCCGATGAAATAATCTTCATATAAATAATCTTCATTTCCATCCACACCCAGTAATTTGGGTTCATATCGGGAAACAAATGCCGTATTATTTTCATTCCATACACCAAATTT
>DASSGT010000352.1:0-3477 GCA_035693345.1 Puia sp.
TGAAAACGAAGAAGGGAATTACCCTGAATACGTTTACACAAAGCGGTGAAATGTATGTGATGGGAGAGAAGATGAAGAAGATTTCCAAGAATGACTATTATGCTTTTCGCGGCCGTTTCACGACCTGTAATCTGGACACACCGCATTTCGCTTTCCGGACAAATAAGATGAAGCTGATCAATAAGCAGATGGCGATCACAGGACCTGTGCATCCGGAATTTGAAGGGGTTCCCATACCGATTTATATTCCATTTGGGTATTTCCCCATTTCCCAGGGAAGACACTCGGGGTTTCTGGCACCTACGTTTGATGTGAGTTCACAATATGGTCTCGGGCTGCAGGGGCTTGGTTATTATAAAGTGCTGAATGATAATTTTGACGTGGCATTCAGGGCCAATATATATTCATATGGGGGATACAACCTGTATTTGACACCCGAATACCGTGTTCGTTACCGGTTTAGCGGTCGTATGAATTTAGTCTATCAGAATACACGTATACTCAATAATTCAGGGGTGGATGCCTATACCACAACAAAGACCTATAACTTTCAATGGGCGCATAATGTGGACAGCAAGGCCCATCCCGGACAGAATTTTTCTGCAAACGTGAACCTCATGTCGGCGAAATTTAATAACGCCAATATTACCAACCCGACGGCTGTATATAATAACCAGATCAGTTCTTCCATTGCCTATTCAAAAACATTTGATGAAGGCAAGTACAACTTAACAGTGAATGCAAATCATAACCAGGATAATATTTCAGGCCTTGTAAATATTGCTGCGCCGTCTATTGGTTTCACAGCGATCACTATTTATCCTTTTGCTCCCAAAGATTATGTGGGTATTCCGAAATGGTATCAGAAACTGGGCATCGGATTGAATTCAAATATTTCCGGCGGTACCAGTTTTTATGATTCTTTATCGAGCTTTAGTCATGCACTCGATACGTTTAAATGGGGAGCTCAAAATAATGTGCCGATTACACTGGCCCTTCCTCAAATCGGATTTTTACAAATCACACCCGGTGTGAGTTTTCAGAACCGGATCATGAGTTTGAAATATGATTATTTTTGGGACGACGCCAGGCAAAAATTAGATACAGTGCAGCCGGTGGAAAAAGGAGTTTTTTTTGCTAACAATGTCGCATTCTCTCTTAGCCTGAGCACCGCCATCTTTGGAACATTCCAGCATTTCGGAAAGAACAGTAAGATTATGGGGATTCGGCATACAGTCAGACCAACGATCAGCTTTTCTTACTCACCGGACCTGTCTAAAAGTTATTATACGGACACCGCTGTCAGGTATACCGTGCAGGGTAATACCCAAAAGTTCAACCGGTTTAATGGAAACATATACAGCGCGTTTTCCCCGGGGTCATTTGGTGGATTGAGTTTCGGTATCGATAATAATATCGAAATGAAAGTGAAATCGAAAACGGATACCAGTGCGGGTGCAAATGAAAAAGTAAAACTGATCGACGGGTTTGGTTTTAATGGAAGTTATAATTACCTGGCGGATTCATTTAAACTGAGTCCCATTTATTTTTACCTGCGCAGTACGTTGTTCAAGAATATCAATATTTCCGCGACCACTACTTTAAATCCCTATCAGCACGACACACTGGGAATTAATATAAACAAATATGCCTGGGAAGGAAAGGGTTTTAGTCTTGGGCGAATTGTCGGTGGTAACATTTCCATCTCCACTTCTTTCAAAAGCAAACCGATCGATCCGAAAAAGAGTGATCAGGACCAGAAGAATACAGTCGATAACCAGATGCCAATGACCATTGATGAGCAACAGGCGGAACTGGCTTATGTACGAAACCATCCGGCTGAATACGTTGATTTCAATATTGCCTGGTCAGTCAACATTTCATTTGCCTATAGTTTTTCCAATACATTCGTCGCAACTAAGTTTGTAACACAGACCAATTCTTCCCTTATTTTAAATGGAGATTTTAATCTGACAGAAAAATGGAAAGTAGGGTTTAATTGTTACTACGATGTAAAAAACCTGGTAATGAACAACCTCACGACTTTTCTTTCCCGTGACATGCACTGCTGGCAACTTTCTATAAACGTTACACCGGTTGGATATTATCGTTCCTTCAATATTACCATCAGTCCCAAGTCCGGGATTTTGAGGGATTTGCACATCAATCGTTCGCGCACATTCTATTGATGCTGAACGATGAAATTTTTCATCTGATCAAACACGCGTGCTTTTAACTGTTCTACGGTTTCGTCTGGTGCCACTTCCATTTCAGGAAGAAATTCCATTTTTAATTTTACGGGCAAGAGATAAAAACCTTTATCAGGCGGATTGGCTCTCCGGCTATTGAAAATGATCATCGGAATAATCGAATGACCGGTCGTCACGGCAAGCCGAAAAGCTCCATCGTGGAATGGTTTGATTGGTTCTGCCGAAGTATTTCTGGTTCCTTCAGGATAAATGCACATATGCAATCCCATATCCAGCACTTCTTTCATTTTTACGAAACTCTCACGCCGGCTCTTTTCGTTTTTCCTGTCGACCAGGATGCTGCCTGTCTGATATATCAGTCCGAAGAGTGGTATTTTAGCCATCTCGGCCTTTGCAATGGTTTTGTTTCCTCCGGGAATCCCGGGTGAGGATACCGGCACGTCGATCAGTGCATTGTGATTGCAAACGACGATATAGGTTTTATCTTTTTTAAAATGTTCGCGCCCGCGAATGGTTAAGGGGCAACCTACAAGGGCGAGGAAAATATCCATCCATACCCTCGAGTAACGGATAAAACGATTTGTTTTTACGGGATCTTTCTGAAAATAAATGAAAAGAAAAAAGGGAATCAGGAAAATAAGCATGGTTGAAATGAAAACCAATGCGCCCCATGCCGCCCAGATTCTACCGAAAATATTTTTTAAAATTTGCAAAGTGATTGAGTTGATGGTTATAATTTCCAGTCGATCGGATCCATTCCGTTTTTCATGAGGTAGGTATTGGCTTTTGAAAAATGCCTGCATCCGAAAAATCCTTTATCAGCAGAAAAAGGGGACGGGTGGGCCGCTTTCAAAACATAATGTTTGGTTTCATCGATCAGCGATTGTTTTTCCTGCGCAAATTTCCCCCAAAGAAGAAATACAAGATTTTTTTTCAGGTCAGATAGTTTCTGAATTACAGTGTCTGTAAATTCTCCCCATCCGGCCTGGGAATGGCTGGCCGGAGCATTTGCCAGCACCGTCAGATAGGCGTTGAGTAATAACACACCCTGTCTGGCCCATGGACTCAGGTTACCGGTTTGCGGAACCGGCATACCGATATCCGTATTCAACTCCTTAAAAATATTCTGAAGGGATGGTGGTGGGCGTATTCCATCAGGAACCGAAAAGCATAACCCGTGAGCCTGCCCCGGACCATGATACGGATCCTGTCCCAGGATTACCAATTTAGTTTTTTCAAATGGACTCATTTCAAAGGCATTAAAAAT
>DASSGT010000353.1:0-10559 GCA_035693345.1 Puia sp.
CTGTACTGTCTTCGTAGGAGTCGCTGATGATTTCTCCTGAAATGCGGATCAGTTCGCGCTGTATGAATTTCTGTAAAATGATTCGTGCATGGGCGTCAATGTTAGCTGCCGACACGACTGCGTTGGTCAGTCGGGTGATATAATAGGGCCCACCGGTCATTTCCAGCTCTTCCCGGAATCGGAGTTCTTCCACCACCGTAAGCATGTCAATCGGCTGGCTTTTTTGAGCCAGGGATTGCATGGCCTGATAGATGCGTTGGTGACTCTCAGAATAAAAACATTCGGGTTTCAGGATTTCAATAACAGTATCAAAAGCAGTTTTTTCCAGCATTACGGCTCCCAGCACCGCCTCTTCCAGTTCCCTGGCCTGGGGTGGTACTTTGCCGTACATCATGGTGCTGATATCGATCGGTGACTTACGCCTAAATTTCCGGTCTTTGTTTATATTGGTGAGCTCCATGGACTATTGAATTTGTTATGCTACTATTATCGAAATGTTACCAAAAGATTTCAGGAGGGCGAATATAAAGCCCATTCATCCGGCTAAATTGTGTTTTCATTTTTTTATTTTATTAAGCCGCAATGCACATTCTTTTGAACAGAATTCTCCCGGTTATGCACCTATTAAGAAGGGCTATCCACAATTTAGAAAAGTTTTTCGCTTTCTTGTGAAGGAAATACACACTTGCTGTGCACAAAGATTTATCTGCAAATATTTTGTTAAGTAAAAAAGAAAACATTAACAGAAATAAATAAAAATCCTGCTTAATTATTATCGGCTTCCCTGGTTTTTGGGGGCGTTACCGGTTTTGTTTCAGGCTTGTTTACAGGTGCAGGTTTCGGAGCCGGATGTACATTGTTTGCATTACGATTCGCAGCTGGTTGACCTGTAGCCTGTGCCGGATTTGGCTGCGGACGTTGCGTTGAGGGGTTGTTTGTAACAGGCCGTGTATTGCCCGGATTCTGATTGTTTTGATTTAATCTTGGATCACCATGCACTGATGGTCTCTGATTACCGGCAGGCGGAACGTTTACCGGTGGATTATTGGCAGGTTGGTTATTTGGCGTATAAGGTGTTGCCGATCTCTGATTATAAGCCGGACGGTTATCTGAAGGCTGATTGTTTACCGGATTTGCCTGGCCAGGCCTTGGATTGTTTACCGGCTGGTTATTTACCGGGTTTGCATTGGCGGGCCTTGGATTATTTACAGGCTGATTGTATACTGGCTGATTGTTTACAGGATTTACATTGGCAGGCCTTGGATTATTTACCGGCTGATTGTACACCGGCTGATTGTTTACAGGATTGACATTGGCGGGCCTTGGATTATTTACAGGCTGATTGTACTCCGGATTCGATGTCGCAGGTCGCGGATTATTCGCCGTTTGGCCTCCCTGATATTGATTCGAAGGACGCATGTTATTAAAAGATTCGTATCTCGCAGGTGCCGGATTAGCTGGTCTCACATTGGTATTTCCGCGGTTTGTCGGCGTTGCGCTTACTCTTGGCTGATAGATCTGATATTGTGATCCATAAACCCTTGCACCCGGCGTACTGGATTGTCTCAACTGGACCGGTGTAAAATTATTACCGCTGTATCTTCTCACTTCATTTGGATCGGGTCCCGGTGCATAGGCATAACGTGTTCTATCCGTTCCGCTATAGTTGTTTATGATGGTTGTGTTATTGATAATGGTCACATTTCTGCCTCCCGGTACATAATAGTTATGCCAGTTTGGATCGCCCATATACCGGCGGGGAACAAAATTCCAATAATTCGCGGGCGGATTATAACTGTTCAGTGCGACGTTCACGGAAACGCTCGGCCCCAGAGGTGCCCATCCGTAATAATCCCCACCACCACGCCAGCTTACCCAGGCCGGCGCCCATTCATTGCCGGGTACCCACATCCAGCCATATCCATTTTCATAAAACCAGCGGCCATAGTGAAACGGTGCCCATCCCCAATTATAGTTTGAAGCCCAGGTCCACCCGGCGTTTGTATAAATCCAGTTCCCATTGGTAGCATAGGGCTGGAAATCCGGTCCTGCATTTGGACTCCAGACATATCCGTAACCGGGATAATTTACCCAGTTTCCGTAAGGGGACAACTGATCATAAAATGACTGATATGAAACTTCTTCAACCGGCGCTGCAGGCGCAGGCTGATAGGAATCTGACTGAACGACCGTGGTCGGACCGCATGAAGCACATAACAGCGTGACCGACAATATGAAGTAAATCTTTTTCATGTTTTTATTTTTTCTTGGTTCATCTGCTCATTTAGAGGGGATGAAGGACTAAAAGTAAATTCATTAGTAAACGATTAACAAACCTTTATAGTGTTGATGCTAAAATCCTGCCAATCGGGTTCAACTCTAAATGCTTAACGCTGAACGCATTGAAAGATTTCGACATGACCATTAAATTTTAACAGGCTGTAGAGGGTTTTATCATGGTTAAAAAAATCCGGCATCGGTCCTTCTGCGTTAGCCTTGCGCGTTATGCGTTAAGCGTTAGGCGCAAAAAACTATCTTTGTTCATAAAGGCTTTCACTTCATGACCATCAGTTACAACTGGCTTTGCGATTATTTCCCTGATAACCTTTTACAAAAACCCGGTCCCGAACTGGTTTCCCGAATTCTTACTTCCGTCGGTCTTGAAGTGGAGACCCTGCATCCCTATTCATCTGTCCCTGGTAATCTGGAAGGACTCATTGTAGGTGAAGTATTATTTGTAGAACCTCATCCCAACGCAGATAAACTAAAAATTACCCGGGTAAATATCGGTTCCGGCGATAATCTCCAAATTGTTTGTGGTGCTGATAATGTCGCTACCGGCCAAAAAGTGGTAGTCGCACCGGTTGGGACGACACTACACACCGAATCCGGCGATTCTCTGCTTATGAAGGCGGCTAAAATCCGGGGAGTGGAAAGTTTCGGCATGTTATGCGCAGAAGATGAAATAGGAATAGGGAAAAGTCATGCTGGCATCCTGGTATTACCTCAGAGCCTTCGGCCAGGATCGCGGGTGGCTGAATATTTCAAACCATACACTGATTTTATCTACGAAATAGGCCTTACGCCCAACCACATGGATGCGATGAGCCATATGGGTGTTGCACGTGAAGTATGCGCTTTTTTATCACATCAGGACAATAAGGACTACCGGGTAAAACTGCCGGCCACCGCCGCATTTGGATCCGATGAGAAAGGAAAGCAGATAAAAGTAGTGTTGGAAAATCACAAGGATTGCGGCCGTTATTCGAGTCTAACGATGACGGATATACGCATTTCGGAATCACCCAAATGGATGCAGGAAAAATTGAAATCCATTGGTATCCGGCCGATTAATAATGTAGTGGACATCACCAATTTTATTTTGCAGGAAACCGGGCAACCGCTGCATGCATATGATGCCAGTGAAATCAGGGGAAATCAGATCATTGTAAAAAATCTGCCGGCCGGAACTCCCTTCACTACCCTGGATGAAAGAGAAAGAAAGCTGGATGCAGAGGACCTGATGATTTGTGACGCAGAAGGCCCTTTATGTATTGCAGGAGTTTTCGGAGGTTTAAAAAGCGGTATAAAAAATACGAGTACCGAATTGTTCCTGGAATCTGCCTGGTTCAATCCATCTGCTATCAGGAGAACTTCATTCAGACACGGCTTACGCACGGATGCCGCAATACACTTCGAAAAAGGCATGGATATTTCAGGAACTGTGATTGCCCTGAAGAGGGCTGCCAGCCTGATCCGTGAATATTGTGGAGGCAGAATAAGTTCAGCCATTTCTGATATATATCCGGATCCATTTCCTAAAACACAGATCCTGCTGAAATATCATTACCTGAAAAAACTCAGCGGGAAAAATTATCATTCCCTTTCAGTAAAAAATATTTTGTTGTCACTTGGTTTTGAAATCCTGCGTGAGGGATTGGACGATTTGCTGATTGCAGTGCCCTTTCATAAACCGGATGTGCAACAGCCGGCAGACCTGGTTGAAGAAATTATGCGGATAGACGGATATGATCATATCGAGATACCCGCGAATATTAATATTTCACCTTCCATAGAAACCGGACGGGAAGCTGCAGCGATCCAGGAAAAAGTTGCGGGATTTCTGGTAGGCAGCGGTTTTAATGAAATCTTTACAAACTCCATTACCAACAGCAATTATTTCAATGATTCCGAACTGCAAACTTCTGTCCGGATGATCAATAACCTGAGCGCTGATCTCAATATCATGCGACCATCGATGCTTGAATCCGGCCTGGAGAGCATTTCCTGGAATATCAACCGCAAGAACAGCAACCTGCGTTTTTTTGAATTCGGAAAAACATACGAGAGCACCCGGTCTGGAAATTATGGTGAAATAAATCATTGTTGTCTGTACATGACCGGCAACCTTCAACTTGAAAGCTGGAAGGGCAAACCTGTCCCCGTTGATTTCTACTATGTAAAGGGAATTTGTTCAGCCATTAGCGAGCTGACCGGTATTAAAGGAGAAAATCACCGCTCAGACCATCCCAAACTGGTGACCGGAATGGAGATCCGCGAGGGAGAAAAAATTATTTTTACGGCTGGTGAAGTAGATCCCGTCATTTTACGGAAATTCGATATACGCCAACCGGTATTTTTTGCAGATATTTATTGGGATAATTTACTGGAATTGGTTGCCGGAAACACTGTTGTATTTTCGGAACTGCCCAAACAAGTACCTGTAAACCGTGATCTGGCGCTGATTGTAGAGAAATCCCTCCCCTTCGAAACGATAGAAAAGACAGTATTCGGCCTGGGATTACAGAAATTGCGCAAGGTTCAATTATTCGATATTTTTGAAAGTGAGAAACTGGGATCGGATAAGAAATCCATGGCGATCAGTTTTACTTTCCTCGATCATGAAAAAACACTGACCGATAAGGAAATCGATGGAATGATGGGCCGGATTATGAAAACAGCCGAACAGGAACTCAAGGCTGAAATCAGGAAATAAGATCTATAAACATATAAAAAATACTTTTTCATGACACAACCGGAAATACAGTTGAAAAGAGTGCATGAAAAAATTCTCTTACTGTTGAAGCAGCATCAGACCTTACAAAAAGAAAACGAACGTCTGAAGGAAGACATCAGGAAAATGCAGGCAAAAGGTGAGCTACTTACCAGGGATGCCGAAAAGTTCCGTCACCAGGCGGATGTACTAAAGTTGTCGGGTAGGGGTTTGGAAGATCCGGATAAAAAAATGCTTGAAAAAAGATTAAGTCAATACGTCAGGGAGATCGATAAATGTATCGCCCTGCTGCAGGAATAATCTCAGGTCAGATGCGCTTTACCAGGCGCATTTTCATTTCGTCCGCTCCTTGTGATACTTCGAGGCTGTAAACGCCATATGGAAGTTCGTCAAGGCCTTCCCAATTCAGGAATTGCTGGCCGAAATCGAGCTCCTTCTGCATAATGCTGCAGATCGCGCCGCTGTCGTCCTTTAAAACTGCTTTCAATAAAGATTTCTGAGTCTGATTGATCTCTAGGCTTAGCCGATCAATGAAATTTGAAGATTTGATTTTCAGGAACATAGGTGCTGGATTTGGATATTGGAATAAGAAACGTTTACAGCGGGAATAGATTGTAAGAAAATGTAACTTTACCCACACATCTTCAACCTGCTGGTATTTTTAAAGTTAAAACAAGAATCCGAGACATGCAAGAGCTAATCCCAATTAATATCGTAATCGGCGACCGGAACTACCGGATCCGGATAAAACCGGAGGATGAAGGCGCCGTCAGGAGCACTTTAAAGACAATTAACGATAAAATCATCGAATTCAAGACCCAGTTTGCCGGTAAAGACATGCAGGATTATGCCTCTATGGTCATATTATGGTATGCAACCCAAACCGATCCCCAATCCGGGAATGGCAGTTCTCCGGAATTCACTGCCACGCTAAACAAGCTGGAGGAACAGCTCGATAAGGTTTTGAGCTAACCCGGCCGTCAGCCCTTCCGAAAAAACACTATCTTCGCAACCCATCCCCATGCGGATGATAAAAATATGATTTTGAACAATCTAAACTCAAGTTTCCATGGATTCAACCGTGTTATACATAATAATTGCTGTCATATGTCTTGCCATTGGTGTACTGGCGGGTAAATTTATTTTTTCAAAAGATACCCGTAAGCAGGTAGAAGAAGCCAACCAACAATCTCAAAAAATCCTTTCCGATGCCCAACTTTCCGCTGAGAACCTTAAAAAAGAAAAACTGCTTGAAGCCAAAGAACGATTTGTTCAGCTGAAATCAGAACATGAGAAAGAGGTACTTGAAAGAAACCGCAGACTGGCGGATACAGAACTTCGGACGAAGCAAAAAGAACAGGGAATTACCCAGCGTTTGGAGTCTCTCGATAAACAGGCAAAGGAAAATGACGCCATTAAAGAAAATCTGAACCGACAGATCGATGTCGTTAACCTGAAAAGGACCGAACTCGAAAAGCATCAGGAGGAACATATCCGCCGGCTGGAAAAAATAGCCGGATTAACCGGTGAAGAGGCCAAAGCTCAGCTCATAGAGAGTCTAAAACAGGAAGCCCATACACAGGCGCTGGCTCTTCAACAGGAAATTATCGACGACGCCCGTCAGAAGGCCAATAAAGAAGCCCGTAAAATTATAATACAAAGTATACAACGTACGGCGGCTGAACAGGCTATAGAAAATTCTATTACGGTTTTCAATCTGGAAAGCGATGAGATCAAGGGTCAGATCATCGGCCGGGAAGGAAGAAATATCCGGGCCCTGGAAGCCGCAACCGGAGTAGACCTGATAGTTGATGATACCCCGGAAGCCATTGTGCTTTCTTCATTTGATCCGCTTCGCCGGGAGATTGCCCGCCTTTCTTTACAGCGTCTTGTAACGGATGGACGGATTCACCCGGCACGCATCGAAGAAGTGGTTGAAAAAACAAAACGACAAATAGAAGAACAGGTCATAGAGATTGGAGAAAGAACCGTTATTGAACTGGGTATCCATGGTTTACATAAAGAACTTGTGCGCATCGTCGGTAAAATGCGATTTCGTTCTTCATATGGTCAGAACCTGCTGATGCATAGCCGGGAAGTTGCAAATCTGTGTGCTATCATGGCTTCTGAACTTGGATTGAATCCAAAACTGGCTAAGCGGGCCGGATTATTACATGATATTGGCAAGGTTCCAGACGAAGAGACTGAACTGAGCCATGCCTTACTGGGTATGAAGATCGCGGAAAAATATGGGGAGAACCCGGCTGTGGTAAATGCCATCGGTGCCCATCATGACGAGGTGGAAATGCAATTCGTGATCGCGCCCATTATTCAGGCCTGCGATGCTATCAGCGGCGCCCGGCCCGGTGCACGTCGCGAAATCATGCAGCAGTATATACAGCGGATCAAGGACCTGGAAAACCTGGCTCTTACCTATCCGGGAGTCGAAAAAGCCTATGCTATACAGGCGGGCCGTGAACTAAGGGTCATCGTGGAATCTGATCGTGTTACGGACAGCGACAGCGACAAACTGAGTTTTGAAATAGCCCAGAAAATACAAACTGAAATGACGTATCCGGGTCAGATCAAAGTAACCGTCATCCGGGAAAAACGAGCTGTGAACGTGGCCAGATAAGGTGTCAACATTAGTTTTTGATTTTAGCTGAAAGCTTGTTACTTTTGCATCCCCAAAAATCATGTTATGAACGCGGCTATAGCATTTGTCCAGGAACAGTATAATATAAAGAAGGAAGTCCCTAAGTTTAAGGCAGGTGATAATGTAACCGTGAACTATAAAATCCTTGAGGGAAACAAAGAACGTATCCAGGGATTTAAAGGAGACGTGATCAAACGGCAGGGTGTGGGTCTGACGGCTACTTTTACCGTCAGAAAGATTTCTGATGCAGTTGGAGTAGAAAGAACATTTCCTGCTTTTTCCCCCAATATCGAATCGATCATTGTGAACAAGGTCGGAAGGGTTCGCCGTGCGAAACTTTACTTTCAGAGGGACCGTAGCGGGAAGAGCGCACGTATCAAGGAAAAAAGACAGGTATCTTAAAAAAAATCAAGTGTTAATCATAAAGCGGATGGGAAACCAACCGCTTTTTTTATTGCCAATAGTTTATCTTTAGGGCTTAAAAAATAAGCATATGTTTAGTCACTTTTTGCAATGTTTATTCCTTTTGTCTGCACCGGGGGGTTCCGAATGGATACTGATTATACTGGCAGTGTTAATCTTATTTGGTGGAAGAAAAATTCCCGAATTTATGAAGGGGCTTGGTCGGGGAATGCGTGAATTCAATGATGCCAAAAATAATGTGAAGAAGGAATTTGAGGAAGGCCTGAATGAGACACCAAAATCTAATGCGCCGTCTTCTTCCACTTCAACCACTACTAATCAACCATAGGAATCTGTCATCCCCAGAGGGATATTAATCACTTATTGTTTTCTTTTACTTCCATATATGATTATCAGGAGGCCCTGAATGAAGGCGCCTTGTCCTGCCTGGATGCAGTTACGTACTATCTCGAACGGATACGACGTCTCTCCCACCTCAATGCCTATGTACAGGTATATGAAAAAGAGGCCTTGGAGAGAGCTGATCGTCTGGACAGGGAGAGAAGGGAAGGAAAAAAATCCGGCCTTCTTCATGGAGTTATTATCGGGATAAAGGATGTGATCTGTTATAAAGGTCATCCGGTAACAGCAGGATCCCATATCCTGGATGGATTCGATTCCCTGTATCATGCTACTGCCGTTGAAAGACTCCTGAAAGAAGGTGCTATCATAATTGGCCATCTGAACTGTGATGAATTTGCCATGGGCTCCAGCAATGAAAATGCGCCGGTTTACGGGAGGGTAAAAAATGCCTTGGATCCGGAAAAAGTGCCCGGCGGGTCATCCGGCGGCTCCGCAGTAGCTGTTCAGGCTTCATTATGTATGCTTTCGCTTGGAAGCGATACGGGCGGGTCCATTCGACAGCCTGCGGATTTCTGTGGCATAATAGGTCTAAAACCGACTTATGGACGCATTTCACGGTATGGCCTGATCGCATATGCTTCTTCCTTCGATCAGATAGGTATTTTTGGCAGAAATATAGCAGATATCGCTGTTTTACTGGAAGTTATATCTGGCTTTGATAACCGGGATGCCACCTCTTCCAGGCAGCCGGTTCCAGCCTATGCCGAAAGCTTAACGCCTAACGCCCAACGCCCTTTGCCAAATGATCAGCGATCAACGATTAACGATCCACGGTCATCCGCCAACCGTCAACCGTCAACCTTCAACCCTCAGCGGATCGCGGTTCTGAAAGAGACGCTGAGCCACCCATCGCTGGATCCCGAGATCCGGGTTAAAATCGCCGGGTTTTTATCAGACCTCCGTTCAAAGGGGCATGAAGTGGTAGAAATCTCCTTTGACCTGCTGGATTATATAGTTCCTGCTTACTATATATTGACCACGGCAGAAGCATCTTCCAATCTTTCACGGTTTGATGGAGTCAGATATGGCTACCGGACGACCGACAGGAAAGCCGGATTCCCGGATTTTTACAGTAAAACCCGATCTGAAGGATTTGGCAAAGAGGTCAAAAGGAGGATTTTGCTGGGCACTTTTGTGCTGAGCGCGGGTTATTACGAGGCCTATTTCAGCAAGGCCCAAAAAGTGCGCAAAATTTTAACAGAACGCACAAAGCTGATTTTCAATGAATTTGATCTTATTCTCAGTCCCACAGTTCCCACGACGGCTTTTAAGACGGGTGAAAAATCTTCTGATCCCGTAGCCATGTATCTCGCTGATTTATACACAGTTTACGCCAATCTCGTCGGTATTCCCGGCATTTCTCTACCCCTTTTTACCCATACAAACGGCATGCCTTTTGGTATTCAGGCTATGACAAACCAGTTTCGTGAATTATCTTTACTGCAGTTCTCCAACGAGCTCATGCAGCAATATAAGTCCTACGAGATTCCGACTTTATGAAAACCGGATACTTCTAATCACTTTCCGGTAACTATCAATCCGCGATCCATCCCTTGAAAAATTTATGATCGGATTTCCCGAATCATAAATCTTTAAGCATTAAAAGATGAAAAGACTTTTATTGTTGGGATTTGCTTTGACTGTCACCCTGAGCCCTACCCACGCCAATGCGCTGAAAGTTGATAAAACTTTTGTTGCCCTCAACATGCCGATCGATACCAGTAACGTCAAAAACGGGTTTAACAGCCTTTTTCTGGCCTCTGTGAACGGATCAAATGGTGCCCGGTTAAACCCCCGCGCGATCAATTTTGTGCAGGATTTTATGATCCGGAATCAGGAGGAAATGGATGAAATGAAATCCTGGGGACGAGCCTATTTTGATCTGATTGATGGCATTCTGGCCCAATATGGCCTTCCCACACAACTTAAATACCTGGCTGTAATCGAATCTAACCTCAAGCCAACTGCTCTTTCTTCAGTAGGTGCAGCAGGTCCCTGGCAGCTGATGCCAACTACCGCACGTCTGCTGGGTCTGAAAGTAAACCGGAAGGTTGATGAAAGAAA
>DASSGT010000354.1:0-2731 GCA_035693345.1 Puia sp.
GGCTGCAGACAGTGGACGTTTTTGTTTCTGATGATAAAAATAATGACCGCTGACCTTTGCCTGTTCATCGTTGCTGACGGCGAGCCAGGTCTGTGTCTGAAAACCTTTCTCCAGATCATCCGGCGCATTGGCTCCGCCCATTTTTGTCGGTACCCAGCCAGGGTCAAGCGCATTCGCATACACGTCTGGCCAATGGCGCGCTACAGCGAATGCCAGTATCACATCATGCAGCTTGGTATCAGAATAGGTTTGGGAAATCCAGGCAGATTTTGATGGACCGTTCAGTATTTTAAGGGACGGATCGCCTCCCATATGCGAGCCTGAACTGAGGTAGATCAGTCGCTTCGGTTTTCGGATCAGGCAGGTTAATATGTATGGTGCGAGGGTGTTTATATTTATCATCGCCTGTTGAAATTCTCTGGCATCCTGGCGGGCGGGCAGATTGTAAACACCGGCATTATGAATCACCGCATCGAATGGCCCCACTGCATTCACATCTGCTGCTAATCTTTTTGTCTCCTCGATGTTGGACAGATCTGCTGTCAACACTTTGTCAGCTCCAGGCAGTTTTGCCAGTGCCTCTCTTCCCCTCGCTTCGTTGCGAGCATGCAGGACAACATGATGGCCCTGACTGACGAGCAACTTTGCCGCCAGGTGACCGAGACCATCGGCCGAACCCGTGATAAAAATCTTTGCCAATTTGAATGCAGAATGATTTGAAACAATGCAAAAATACTGCCTCGGATTGGAGAGATTGTGGGGAACCATCAGAAAAAAAACTTCGCCTCCGGATAAGTAACGATAAGTTAATTGGAATAAAAACCCCGATGGGTTAATGGAACCTGCACAAATTCAAGCCTTGCTGCTTTGGTTGTTGCAGTTCGTTTACACATCGGGGTTAGGAAAATATATTGACCGTTTTATCCTACCAGTCAGTTATGATGATGCAGGAGATGTCTCCGGTGATGACCAAAAGGCGGATCGGCGATATTATCAACAGTCCATATTTCACCGAGTAGTGTGATGATGTACGCGGTGTTCCCGATTATTTCAAGTGAGGTGGGTCTGTCAACGCTGTCGGCGATGGTGGTGAAAGTGCCGTTCGCATTAACCCTCACCAGTTTGCCGGAATTAGGTACTGCCGGAGAACCTTCGGGAGCGCCGCTGCCAGGCCCCTGCGACAAAGCAAAGAGTGAGTGGCCGCGACCGAATTCCACATCAACGAGCAGCGGAGCACCGGAGCCAACGGTTTTAACCTCAGGTGAAAAAGGACTGAATGAGAGAACCTTCCCGTTTTCAGGAAGATGAGGTATCGGGCCGGCCTGGGATAAATATATCCGGCTACCTCTCACATCCATCCCCGTGGGAACAATATCCGTGAACTTCCTTATAATGGTGATATGACCATCCAGTGTAACAAACAGTACCCGGTTAAAGTGGCCGTCAGTTACCAGGAAGCCACCGAGATAGGGTTGCATCGCAAACAAAACTCCGGTTAAAACATCAATAGGAAAGCCGGTGGGCGGATTCGCTAAGTTAAAAGCACCGATATCTGCAATAACCGTGAAACTGTTCGGACCGTCGATCCGGTAAATGCCATTGACCTGGCCGGTGGGGAAGGTTGGATCATCGACCAACGTTACCAGTGCATAAGGTTTCTCATGGAGAAATGCAACATCAGTGATCCCGCCAATGCCAACTTCAGGAATCAGCTTCGGTAATCCGCTGGCAAAAGTGGTATAATCGCCGGTTTGCGGGTCAATACGTAAGATCGCGCCTGCAGGGTCGTCAGGGACATACAGATCACCATCAGGACCGACTGTGCTACCCAATCCACCTCCCAGTCCTGCCACGAGTTGCTGTTTCAGACTGGGATGGACTGACTTTGTTTTTGCCAGACCATTTTTTTGAACAGACAGAGAGTTGTCTACCAAATCTCTTTTGCATGATGAAGTAATCATCGTAAGAATTAATCCTGCAAGGGCTAAAGCTTTGGTTATACTTTTCATAACACAATAAATTAAATGGTTGAACGATTGGAAGTTTCAGAACCGGAAGTTCATCCCTTGCAGATAGAGAAACAATACCTCATTGGGGTATTTTACATTCAGGAGAGACCCTGCTGTATGGCTTTCATGACAGCTTCGTTACGGCTTGATACATGAAGCTTTTTGTAAATATTTTTTACGTGCGTACGCACGGTTTCATAGCTGATAAATGTCTTTTCTGCGATGGCTTTATAATTCGAAGATTCTACCATCATGCGAAGTATTTCTTTTTCTCTTTCGCTCAAATGGTAATCTTCATTACCCGGCGATACAAGAATAATGTTCTGGTTAGCAAAGAAGCCAAGTACTTTTTTCGCCACTGCAGAACTGATCGGTGCGCCACCGTTGTACACTTCACGGATTGCTTCAATAAATTTATGGGGAGGATCATTTTTGAGAATATAACCTGATGCACCTGCGCAGAGAGCAAGAAATATTTTTTCGCTGTCATTGAAAACCGTTTGTATCAGGATCTTTATATGAGGGAATCTTTCACAAATCTTCTTTGTTATTTCAATACCATTTAATCCCGGCATTTCAATATCCATCAATACAACATCCGGTTCGCTTCTGTTTATATCAGATTCCCAATTATTACCATCTGCCAGGGCTCCGCAACAGGTGAAACCAGCTGTGCCATTCAGAATGGTTTGAAGTGCATCTCTCACCAGTTTGTTGTCCTC
>DASSGT010000355.1:0-5296 GCA_035693345.1 Puia sp.
GAATTGTCTGTTCAAAATGTGGTAAACCAGATTGTGGGTGTTCAGGTGCCGGATATACTGGTTAATAATGCAGGTATTGCGCACATTGGAACAGTGGAAAATACAAGTGCTGCTGATTTTGAAAAATTATTTTCGGTAAACGTGAAAGGTGTTTATCATATGGCGAGAAACTGTATCCCCCATATGAAAGCGAAGGGTGGAGTGATTTTAAACATGGCATCGATTGCGGCACAGGTCGGGCTGCCTGATCGATTTGCATACAGCATGACCAAAGGAGCCGTTATGTCGATGACGCTGTCCATCGCAAAAGATTATATGAAGTATAATATCCGTTGTAATTCGATATCGCCCGCGCGTGTCCATACACCTTTTGTAGATGGATTTATTGCAAAAAATTATGCGGGTCTGGAAGAAGAGATGTTTAAAAAATTATCCGCCAGTCAGCCGATTGGACGCATGGCCAGTCCCCATGAAGTGGCCGCACTGGCATTATATCTCTGCTCGGATGAAGCTTCGTTTATAACGGGCAACGACTATCCAATTGACGGTGGGTTTCTAAAGCTCAATGGGTGAATTATCGTCTGGGCCGGTAGCCGCCGCCACTGTTGCGATCACGACTATCCCTGCTGTCACGGGGCTTGTCTTCTGCTTCACGTACAACCAGTTCCTTTCCACCACGAAGCCTGGCACCGTTCAATGCATCTATTGCTTCTTTTCCTTCGAGGTCGTTTCTCAATTCCAAAAATCCAAATCCCCGGCTTTTGCGGGTTTCGCGATCGATGGCCACTTTAGCAGAAACGACTTCACCATAGAGTTCAAACATTTCTTTTAAGTCGGTATCGTCAAAATCATAAGGGAGTCCGGCAACAAAAAGTTTCATGATGATCTTATAAGACCCAAATCTAGTTTATTCCATCAGGAACAAGAGCTTTTTTTCTGGAATTCCATCGGGGAAAACTGTCATGATAAGAAAACCGGGTGAGATCAGTGAATTCCCGGAATGATCAGCGCCAGACTGTCTCTTTTGAAATCGTGCATACGGTAAACTACGAAATACCTGACCGGATTTCCACTACGGAATTGCGGAATTCGGAGAGAATCTTCGACTAACGCAAAATCGTTTTTTAATGAAATTTTTGGGGGGCCATAGTAATTCGAGGGATAAATAAAATAAGCATCTGAACCCTTTCTTAAAGGGGGCCTGCGCTGATTTAACCAGGCAAAATGATGGATATCGTTCACCGGACCCACTGCCAGGAGATTGTGATGATAAGGAATGCTATAATAATGGTCCAAATGACCAGCAGGAAACCAGTAATCAGAAATGATGGTCGCATTTTCCTTCATTCGCCCGGATTCGAAATCAGCCTTGTATAATGAATCCATGCTGACAGCAAAAGAATGCCAGCCATACATATCCAGGGTAATATCTCCTTTTCCCAGATTTCGTTCCTCCCTGCTTCCCATCCGGAAAGGAAGATAACGAATACCAAATACGCCCATTACAACGACGGTCACATAAAGCCAGCCCGCTGTTTTTAACCATTTGGCAGAACTTTGTTTTTCAGTTTTTTCATCCAGCCAGTAAGCGGCCAGAGGCATCAGGGAAAGATAGGCGGGGCCGGACCAATGGGGGAGGGTTTCACTGAACATGGAGGTCCATAACAATACAAAAATTAATGGCAGACTGAGCCAAAGCAGTAAAGGATAAACTACTGGCAAACGAACGATTTTACCTTTGATAATGGCCCAAATCGTAAGAACATAAATAATAAAATTTACGGGGTTGCTGTAAAATACAGAACCCAAGACCTGTTGCAGTATCCGGTCCAGGTCAGGGCTGCCACCAATGAACCGGAGTCTTCCTTCATGATAGTTGTATGTAATAAAATGATTCAGCCGGTTCCAATAATAAATCGGATAAATGATCACGAGGCTTATGATTCCGGAGATCCAGAGCATAGGCGTCTTCAGCAAATCTCTTCGATGAAATATAATATAGGCCCCAAAGCCGAGCAAGAGAAATACACCATGAATTTTGCTCATAATGCATAAACCTATGCTGATGCCCAGGAATATGAAATCCAACCACTGTTTTTTATCAGGCGTCCGGTATTCCAGGATCCGAATCATAAAATACATGCTCATCAGCCAGCATACTACCTGTGGAGAATCGGGCAGAATAAATGTACCCGCTATGATCGATGTGTAGAATGAAGTATTGTACAGTACGGCTGCGAACCATCCGGTCCGGGCCGACCCGATCCGGCGCCCGATCAGGAATATCAACCAGGTGCCGGCTGCTGCGCAAAATATGGAACCCAGTCTGATAAAAAATTCATTTTGAAAATACAGATTGAAGGTGGACAGGCGAATCAGTACGGCCACCATCGGCGGATGATCGAAATAATTCCATTGAAGATGCCGGGCATATGCCTGATAATATACTTCATCATTTCCCAATTCCAGAGAAGCTGCCACCCAAATGCGCAGCAGGGAACTCAAAATGATCAGCAGCCAGGCTTTTTTATTAAAATTCAAATCAGGATATTACCGCAATTTAACGGATTGCTGATCCCATTCGCTTTTTGCGAATTTTTTCTCGAAAAATGGCAGGGGTATGAATATGTAAACGGCCAAAGAGGGCAGCACTCCGGCCAGAGAACCCGCCAGTACATCTACCGGAAAATGCTGTGATAAATAAATCCTTGAATACCCGGTAAGTACTGCGATAGCTAAGAAAAACAATCCCGGTTTTCTTCCAGGGAAATAAAGTGCCAACAATGTGGTCAGCATGAACGCTGTGGCCGTATGCCCCGAAGGGAAGCTACTCCGACCTGTTCTGGTAACTCCCAGTATATAATGGACGGCACCGGATGCAAAGAATATTACAGGCCTGGGACTGGGCATAAAATGTTTTATCATCTGCACCATCAACCCTGAAATCAACAAACTTATTCCGATCTGAATCACCCACCCGGTCTTTTTCCTGATCAGCAAAAAAAGCATCAGTGCGACTACGACAAACCCATTGCCGACATTCGTAAACATTGTGAAGAAATGGTCGAAGATTTCATTGTGAAAATGATTAATCAGAAGAAATCCGTCAGCCTTGCTGTTGATTAAACAAAAAAGAGAAAGAAAAATAAAGAAAAAGATATATCCAATGAAATAAGCCGGATTCCGGTTTGCAGGACTTTGAAGGATTTTCATGTCAGGGTGATAACGATCCTGTCACAAATGTAATGCTGGGATTTCCTAACTCTGTTACCGCGGAGTTAAGCTCCGGTTAACAGATTGTTTATGGTTGGCATGATATTTCAATGGATTTTATTAAAAATGAAAAAATTATTAACCCTTTTTCTGATCCTGGCTGTCATTTTTCTAAATAGTTGCGCTGTAGTCGGGGGGATTTTTAAAGCAGGTGTATGGGTGGGAATTTTAATTGTCGTTTTTATTATCGGCATCATCATCTGGCTGGTAACGAGAAGCGGCAAATCATAAAGCCGGTCTGGCTTTAAGCTTTGCACTTTATACTTAAAGCGAAAATTCCTTCCAGCCTTTGGCTGGAAGGAATTTTTAAAAAGTGGTTGACTTATAAAGTGGTAACTACATAGTTTTCGGAAACCTGACGGTTTACAGAAAACCTGCGTTCAACCTGTTCAGTCGCTGTACGGATTACAAATGTTGGATGCATTTCGGTATCTTCCTTTTGTATGCGGATATTCTTATCGAAATGAATGTCATTGTAAGTAGCCTGGTATACAACTTCTCCTGCATCATTTTTGATGATCAGTGTAAATTTTTCACCTGATTTGTTATTAAAATCAAGATGGAATACAAAGCTGTTATCAGTTGCTCCGACAAAAGTTACATTGACCTGTTTGTCAGTCGGGCTGATAATTTTTTCGATGATCGGCGTTGCATGAGCCTTTGCGGATCCAAGCGTTAACAGAGCCGCTGCTCCGAGAACATATGCCGATTTTCTAAGATTAAAGTTTGCGAATACTCGTTTCATAATGTGACGATTTTAGTAGTGAAAAAATGATTAAAAAATCTTTGTGGCAAGAATCATCAGCAGTTATGGCAGTAAATTTTTTTGCAAACGTCAGAGTTGGAAACCAACCTGGGGAACTGATCAGCCAGCCGGCGGGTGTATAATTTTCAATTCCAGAACAAATGTAATCTGCATTTCATTGGCAATGAAACCCAATATTGATCTTTTTTATCATGGCGACTGCTGGAATGAAATGTTAAAACCCTTGACAGACAAGGGTTTTAAACAATTTTATGTATGATGACCAAGCACCGAATATGACCGAAACATTACCAGATTTTCACTCGCAAACTATCTGGTCTGTACATGGGATCAGTATTTTTTACATCAAATGCTTCATAAAAGGCAGGCATATTAGACACAGAACCATTTAGCCGCCACTTGGGCGCTGAATGTGGATTTGTTCGTGCCAGGGTAATCAGCCTTTCCTTCCTGATTTTCATTTTGCATATCTGGGCAAAGGCAAGAAAAAAACGCTGATCGGGTGTTAATCCATTTATTTTCTCTATTCCCTTCCCCTGTGCGGTCTTTTTAAACGCGGCATAAGTAATGGCGAGCCCTCCGTTATCAGCAATATTTTCTCCCTCTGTCAATTCTCCGTTCAGGTGAAATGTGTCAACAGTAATGTACCCGTTGTACTGATTAATGATGTTCATTGCACGCTGTTTGAATTTCTTTGCATCCTCAGCTGACCACCAGTCTTTCAGATTACCATCGGCATCGTACTGACGGCCCTCGTCATCGAAGCCATGTGTGATTTCGTGACCGATCACTGCGCCAATGGCGCCATAGTTCACCGCATCATCTGCGTTAGAAAAATAGAAAGGAGGCTGTAAAATACCTGCCGTAAAATTGATATTATTCTGAGTGGGTTCATAATAGGCATCGATGGTAGAAGCTGTGATCTCCCATTCGGAACGGTCCACAGGTTTCCCGATTTTTTCAATATCTTTTCTGTGTCTGTAATTAGAAGTTTCCCTGATATTGGATACTAAATCATCCCGCGTAATATGTATCGAAGAATAATCTTTCCAATGATCAGGATATGCTATTTTTTTTACGATGGCGTGCAATTTAAAAAGAGCTTTTTGTTTTGTTGAGTCGCTCATCCAGTCCAGCTGACGAATTCTATCACCGAAACTGGCCTGTATATTATCCACCATTTGGCTAATCCTTTCTTTGTCTGCAACCGTAAAATATTTCTGAACATACAAACGGCTCAGGTTGTCCCCCAGTTCG
>DASSGT010000356.1:0-2846 GCA_035693345.1 Puia sp.
TCTTTGAATCAGAACATCGGCACCACCCGGAAGCATCACCGGTATATGATTTTTCATCCCTAACTGGAGATATCTCATGAGGAATTCAGTCGAACCATATACTGTTCCCATATGTGTATCCAGATGGGTGGGCTCAAATCCCATGGATCGGGCTTTTTCCAGTTGAGCCGTCATTTCCGTTTCTACTTCATCTGCGGTAGCGTGTTTTACAACCGCTTCCACGGTCGACCAGAAGTATCCACCGCTATCTACCAAACCCGGCGTGTTTTTTCTTCCGGAAACGGGCGCCCATTTATAATTATCCCATTCTGACGTCAGGGTTAAATGGAGACCGGCGTCTATTTCCGGATGTTGCTTTAAAAAATGAACAAAGCCGGGTACCCAGGGGCATGGCATCATAACGCTAACGGAGGTGGAAACGCCCCTGGTCAGGGCCATTTCAGCGCCTTCATTCGAATCGAAACTCATTCCGGCATCATCCACATGCAGAATCAGCACCCGGGATCCTTTTGGATATCCTAAACGTTCGGCATAAGTGGAATCAGGCGTCTGGGCATGTACAAAAGATGATAATAGTATGATTAACAGCAAATTGAACACTCTGGCGTGCATAAAAGAAACTTTGAATTAAAGGTAACAAAGCTCTTTCAGGTGTAGTCTTATCTGCAAAATTTATGTTCAACACACAGTTCATACACCGTTTAATACCGCCTATACATATTATTATGCCATTCATACTACTATGTTTTGCATAGTACATACTAAAACCCTTATCTTTGTATCATTAATCAAAACACTAATCAAATAAAAACACAGAAAATGAAAAAGAGAATCCTGCTTTTAAGCATCGTCCTGGTAAGTTTTACTGCTTTCAGCTTTGCCGCAGATGCCCCCACCGCCATCAGTAAAAATGTGATCAGTTCTTTCAACAAACAATTTTCCAATGCCCGGGATATCAAATGGGAACACCAGGCAAATTTTGTAAAGGCCCAGTTTACCGTAAATGATATGGTACTCTTCGCTTACTTCAATAATAGTGGAGAATTACTGGCAGTTACACGTTTTATCAGTCCGAACCAGTTACCACTTCAGATTCTGACTTCCCTGAAAAGCGAATACGCTGGTTATTGGGTGAGTGATTTGTTCGAAATTCAGACTGAATCCGGTACCTCTTATTATGCAACAATAGAAAATGCAGATCATATACTGATCTTAAAATCAGAAGGCATTAGTGGATGGCAGACTTTTCAGAGAGAAAAGAAAGCCAATGCAGAATAAACATTCCGACCATACAAAAAAATAAAGGAAAGATCCGGTGAAAGATCTTTCCTTTTCCCTTTGCCTACATTACCCCTCTCCTTACAAAGCTCCCAGTTGTTTCAGATATTTTTCAGAGTTTGCCTTTACCGGTGCCGGCGGATTCATGCTCAGTGCTTTTTTAAAATTCGTAATGGCATTCTTTTTATCTCCTGCTAATGCATACGCCTCGCCCAGACTGTCCCAGGTATTTGGGTTATCAGGATTTTTCACAGTATTTAATTTGAGCACATCAATGGCTTCGGTATATTTTTTCTCACCCAATAATTGATACCCATAAGCATTGAGTTCTCCGTCATTAGCAAAAGGTATCGCATCATGTAATATTTTAGCAGACGCTACACTGTCTCCTGCATTTTTTAAGAAACCGGCTTTGATAGCTAACGCTGTATAATTTTTCGGGTTTCCTGCCAGAACCCTATTAGCCCATTGCATTCCCTGCGCCGTATCTGCATTATGAGCTAATGAATAATTGGCAGCAGCATTCAGGTTTTGAGGATAAAACCCCGTCTGACCTTTTAATAAATCGGCGGAATTCTCCATTACAATTTTGTCAACAGCAAATTCAATTTTTACAGGGAATTGTTTTTTTGCCCAGTTCAGATCGAGTTCTGCCGTTGTCCTGCTTACGCTGTCAAATGAGTAATAAAGTTTTTCTACATTTTCCGTTACATCCCTGATGTTTATTTTCGCCCTCATCTGATCATCTTTGGGATCATAACGAAATGCCCCCCAGGACTTATATTCTTTGGAAAGGATTAGTTCTCCCGTGTTATCCTTATTAATGATAAAAAATAGTCCATAATTTCCTGCCGGCACTTTGGTTCCTTCCACCATGGCATCATGAGATAAGTGTAATACGGTATTTTCATTAGCTCCCGCGCGCCAGGGGGATTCTAATCCGATGACAGATCCATTTTTATCCCAGCCGTAAGGAACCAGGCTACCCCAAACCTCTCTGCCTCGTATGGATGGGCGGGAGTAATTGACGGATATCACTGAAATACCAACGGTTTGAGAAACGCTTGCTGCCGGACTGGCTTCCCTTGGTAACCAGGGCTGCTGAGCCTGAATTATATAACTGCTAAAAAGGAATGCAATAAAATATCCTAGTCGGGTAAATGTTAGCCTGGTCATAAATAAGCGGTTTAAGTTAATCAATTCATTAAGTTAAGAGAATGGATTGCTCGAACCCCGATTTATACCCAAACGGCAATAGAACGTTGTGAAAGGTCAACAGCTATGGGTTAACCCTTTTTATTTGAATCCTGTATAAACCAGGGCTGCCACTACCCCCCCGAGAATCGGACCCAGCACGGGGATCCATGCATATCCCCAGTTACTGTCTCTCTTATTTTTCATGGGCAACAAAAAGTGCATGATCCGGGGACCCAGATCTCTGGCCGGATTGATCGCATAACCCGTCGTGCCGCCCAGTGACAATCCGATGGACCATACAAGCAAAGCCACGGGTAATGCACCAATGGATCCGAGTCCTATATGCGCTTTGCTTTCGATGATTTCCCCGC
>DASSGT010000357.1:0-3359 GCA_035693345.1 Puia sp.
TACGATCATATGATCACCTTTGAATATGGTATGTGTAGGCGACGTAAATGTATAAGGGAACATCTTGTCCCGGGTCCCCTGAATATGATAAAGCGATTTCGGAATCTGTGTATTTCGCCATTTTAGCACAGCCTCGATTCCCCATTTGATAAAAGCAGTATCTGTTTCGTTTATCATTTGGAGGATGATATTTTTATCTTCCTGATTCTCCCGGGTAAGCCAGTGTTTTATTCTTACTGAAATTTTGTATACGGAAGCGGGCATGATTTTATACAATCTCATTTTTCCGGCCATTCGGAAATATCCCGGCAGCTGGGATACAGTAGGCACACTTCCAATAATAACTACGGCTACCGGGTTGTACTTCAAAGCAATTTCAGTAGCTACAATGCCTCCGAGAGAAGTTCCAATAACTACGAAAGGTTCGTCCCTGTTAATTTTTTCAGCAAGACGCACAGCGTAATTTTCAAGAGGCTCGCCAGGTATGGGTTTTATCCAGTTCAGATAAACGGCTTCCCATCCGGCAGGAAGACGGATACGCCTGAAAATTCGCCCGTCAGCGGCAATGCCGGATATAAAATAAGTTTTCATTAGAGAATTAAAATCGTATGAACTGAATTTTCTTTCGGATCACGCTTTAATTCAAGTTGAGCTGGAACCACATACAAAATAATTGAACCAAAAGCAATCTTAAATAAATCCTGTTTCGATTTCACTTAATTAATGTACCGCTTATTTTCATATTAACAAACAGGCTGTTATCCGGATCCAATGCGGGATCATCCTTACATTTGGATACAAATAGCCATATGAAAAATATCCCGGTTGTTTTTCTTTGTTTGTCTTTTTCATTCACCAGCGCTCAACAAGGAGCATGGCCGGTGATAAAACATTATGAAGGAAAATTCATAGAAAAAATTGCCATGCCCGTGGGTGGTATCGGAACCGGGAATATATCCATCGGCGGAAACGGTCAGTGGAAGGATGTGGAAATCATGAATAAACCCGGTATGGGTTTCTATGGATCCGTAACTCCGAAACGCGCACCCTGCTTTATGGTTTTTACAGAAAATGCATCGGGAGAAAAACATGCGAAGGCACTGATGGGTCCGATACCTCCGCCGGAGTATACGGGTTCCGAGGGAAGTACCGCACCCAATCATGGATTGCCAAGGTTTGCAAATGCCAGTTTTGATGCGGGCTATCCGTTTGGTGTGGTAAATCTGGATGATGACGCGATGCCGGTGTCAGCAAAGGCAAAAACATTCAATCCATTTATTCCGGGAGACGCCCTCAGCAGCGGCATCCCGATCGCCATTATCCGCTACGAAATCACCAATAAAACTGACCGGCCCCTGACCATCGCAGTCGCGGGTTCCCTGGATAATTTTATCGGTATGGATGGCTCAGTGGTTGAATTCAATAACTGGAACCGATCGATCAACCTGCTGGGTACAAAAAGTAATCGTAACCGGTTCAGAAAGTCGAACGGACTGGCAGGAATCTATATGACTTCAGACAGTGTGGATCATGATTCGAATGCCTGGGGAACCATGGCATTAACAACGCCCACACGCAATGGTTATAACATCAGCTACCGTACACAATTCAGTCCGAAAGGTTGGAATGACAATGTCACCGATATGTGGGATGATTTTTCCGATGATGGAATGTTCAGGGACGTTCAGTTTGATCAAAAAGTAAATGATCCGCGGGCGGCATTATCCGTCAGGTTGCAACTGTCGGCTCATGAAACAAAAGAAGTCGAATTTTTTCTGACATGGGATTTTCCAAACCGCAAGGACTGGAATGATAAAGTGACCATCGGAAATTATTATTCTTCCTTATATACAGATGCCTGGAATGTGGCCGAAAAAACGCTGCCCTTGTTACCTGACCTTGAGAAAAAAACGATCGACTTTGTAAGCCTGATCGCCCAAAGTGATTATCCTGCTGTTATGAAAGAAGCCTCATTATTCAACAGTAGTACGTTGCGCTCACAAACAGCTTTTCGAAATAAAGATGGATATTTTTTCGGATGGGAGGGAGTCTTCGCGGCTACTGGTTCCTGTTATGGTAATTGCACGCACGTTTGGAATTATGAACACGCCACACCCTTTCTTTTTGGCAGTCTGGCTATGAAAATGAGAAATGTAGAATACCAGTATGGTCTGAATGACAGTTCCGGATTGATGAGCTTCCGGGTTTCACTGCCATTCAATAAAAATGAAAACTGGAAGATCGCGGCGGCCGACGGACAAATGGGTACGGTAATGAAAGTTTATCGGGAATGGCAATTGTCGGGTGATGATGAATTTCTGCGCACCACCTGGCCGGGAGTAAAGAAGGCACTGTCCTTCGCATGGATAAAAGGCGGATGGGATGCCGACCAGGACGGTGTGATGGAAGGTTGCCAGCACAACACCATGGATATTGAATATTTTGGTCCCAATCCGGAAATTGAATTCTGGTATCTCGGCGCACTGAAAGCAGCATCCAGGATGGCGGACTATATGAAAGACCGTGAATTTCAACAAACCTGCACGGCGCTTTTTGAAAAAGGAAGCCGCTGGACGGACCTGCATTTATTTAATGGAGAATTCTATATTCAGCAAATCAGACCCGTCGCAGACAAAAACATGATTGCGACGGGGCTGATGGCGGGTATGGGCGCATCGAATCTGAAAAATCCGGACTTCCAGATCGGGGAAGGTTGTCTCGTGGATCAGTTGGTCGGACAGAATATGGCCTGGATCTGTGGCCTGGGTTATCTGGCGGATTCCAGTCACATCCGCAAGACACTTGAAAGCATTTATAAGTATAATCATGTGGCTTCCTTTGGGGATCACTTTAACAATATGCGATCCTATGCCCTGGGAGATGAATCCGGGCTGATGCTGACTTCCTATCCCGATCCTTCGAAAAGACCCGCTGTTCCCTTGTCCTATGCATTTGAGGCATGGACGGGACTTGAATATACCGCAGCCACCGGCCTGATCTATGAAAACATGAATGCACAGGCACTGCAGATCATTTCGGATACCCGGAACCGTTATGACGGGTATAAACGAAACCCGTTTAATGAAGAAGAATGCGGCAATCACTATGCCCGTGCCATGGCCAGCTGGTCGGCTCTCATCGCATATAGCCGCTTTCATTATTCAGCGGTGGAAAAGGAATTTACCATTACATCCAGACCCGGAAAATATTTCTGGTCGGATGGCTATAGCTGGGGAAATGCGATCGTGGGCGATCATACTGTTTTGATTGCCGTTCATTATGGGAAGCTGAACATTCAATCGATCCGTCTGCACGGCGGAGGAAAGCTCAGTTTGAAAAAAGCCATTACTATCGCAGAG
>DASSGT010000358.1:0-9240 GCA_035693345.1 Puia sp.
CAGGCTGGTGATGCCGTTGCTCCTGAAATCGGAAATGCATTGCAGATGAAGAATATTCCGCTGGGTACCAATGTGCACAATATCGAAATGCAACCTGGTCAGGGTGGCAAACTGATACGCAGCGCAGGTACAACAGCACAGCTGACCAACAAGGAAGAAAAATATGCCGTGTTGAAGATGCCTTCCGGTGAACTAAGAAAAATCCTGATCAACTGTTATGCAACCGTAGGCGTGGTTTCCAACAGCGACCACAGTTTACAGAGCATGGGAAAAGCAGGCCGTAATCGCTGGAGAGGTATTCGTCCGCGGGTGCGTGGTGTAGCAATGAACCCGGTGGATCATCCGATGGGTGGTGGTGAAGGTAAAGCATCCGGAGGCCAGCCACGTTCAAGGAATGGTCAGTACTCAAGAGGTCTGAAAACAAGAACGAAAGGGAAAGGAAGCGACAAATTGATTATTCAAACAAAAAAAGGTAAGAAAATAAGTAAGTAAAAGTTCACTTTTTACATTTTCACATTTACACATTTGTATTATGGGTCGTTCAATAAAAAAAGGTCCTTACGTAGATGCCAACCTGGAAACCAAAGTGCTTAGCATCAATGAAGGAAAGGGAAAGAAAGGAGTCATCAAAACCTGGAGCCGTCGTTCAACGATCACACCGGATTTTGTAGGTCATACTTTCGCCGTGCACAATGGCAACAAGTTCATTCCTGTGTATGTAACAGAATTTATGGTAGGCCATAAACTGGGAGAATTTGCACCGACAAGAAATTTCAAGGGTCACTCGAGCAAGAAGATCGCTGAATAAGCGTAAGGCTTAAAGCGTAAAGCTAAAGCCGGGAAAAAATGAGAATAAAGAAAGTGTAGTTTAAAAATAATATAAGAAGAGCTTTACGCTTTGCGCTTTACGCCTTAAGCTCAAAAGGTCTTCATAAAAAGGAAAAGATGGAAGCATTAGCAAAATTGAAAAATTACCCGACATCGCCGCGTAAAATGCGTTTGCTGGCAGATGAGATAAGAGGTTTGCAGGTCGAAAAGGCATTGGCATTACTGGAACATCATCCGCAGCATTCTTCCACACCATTATATAAATTATTATGGTCTGCCGTGAAGAACTGGGAAGCGAAGAACGAAGGTAAAAGTGCTGCTGATTCGAGCCTGATGGTAAAAACAATTTTTGTGGATGGCGCCCGCGTTTTAAAACGTATGCGTCCGGCCCCACAGGGTCGTGGTTATCGAGTGCGTAAACGCAGCAATCATGTGACCTTAATTGTAGATGAAAAAAAGTAAAATTAATAAAATAAAAAATTGAAGATTTTCAGAATGGTTTTCATTTTAGAATTTTCAAATTTTCAAATTCTCAAATCAATCAGATAAATGGGTCAGAAAACAAATCCTATAGGTGCGAGACTTGGAATCATCCGGGGCTGGGAGTCTAACTGGTTCGGTAATAAAAAAGATTATTCTGTCAAACTGATAGAAGATAATAAAATCAGAACCTATCTCAATGCACGTATCAACAAGGGCGGAATAGCCAAGATCGTGATTGAGCGTACCCTGAACAAGCTCATCGTAACAATCCACACCTCTAAACCGGGGATCATCATTGGTAAAGGTGGCGGAGAAGTGGATCGTATCAAGGAAGAGTTGAAGAAACTGACTGGCAAGGAAGATGTTCAGATAAATATTCTGGAAATCAGAAGGCCCGAACTGGATGCAAATATTGTTGCAGATACCATTGCACGACAGATCGAAAACCGTATTAATTATAAAAGAGCCATTAAAATGGCCATCGCTTCTGCACTTCGTATGGGTGCTGAAGGAATCAAGGTAAAAGTCGGTGGCCGCCTGGGTGGTTCCGAAATAGCCCGTACAGAAGAAATAAAATCCGGTCGTACGCCTTTGCATACGCTCCGTATGGATATAGATTATGCAAATGTATTTGCACTGACTGTGTATGGAAAAATTGGCGTGAAGGTGTGGATCTGTAAAGGTGAGGTACTGACCAAGCGTGACCTGAATCCGAATTTTGTTGGTGGAAAAACAGACGTGAGTGACAGAAGAGAAAGAAGAGATGAGATCAGGGATCGTGAAGACCGTGGTCGTGGCGGTGACAGAAGACCCGGTGGTGGTGGCGGAGGCGGAGAAAGAAGACCAGGTGGTGGCGGAGGCAGGAGATAGAAGAAATTATCAAATTTTCAAATTGAACTAACATGTTACAGCCCAAAAGGAGTAAACATAGGAAGGCACAGAAAGGCAGAATTCGCGAAGTAGCAAAAAGAGGTACTGATATTTCTTTTGGTTCTTACGGATTGAAAGCACTGGAAGCGATCTGGTTAACAAACCGGCAGCTGGAAGCTGCCCGTCAGGCGCTCACCCGCTCGATGAAGAGAGAAGGAAACGTGTGGATTCGGGTATTCCCGGATAAGCCAATCACAAAGAAGCCACAGGAAGTGAGAATGGGTAAAGGAAAGGGTAATCCGGAATACTGGGCTGCCGTAGTGGAACCGGGACGTATGCTTTTTGAAGCGGATGGCGTTACAGAAGCCGTTGCGAAAGAAGCATTATTACTGGCTGCTCAAAAGCTGCCGATCAAGACCAAATTCGTGGTTCGCCATGATGTGATTGCGTTATAATTCAAATTTTTTTAAAGATGTCAAAGAGAAATGATTTTGTAAACAGCCTGAAAGACCTGAGCGAAACGGATTTAATCTCCCGGATTCGGGAAGATGAACAGCGTCTGAAGAAACTGGAGTTTGCACATGCAATATCTCCTCTGGAAAGTCCGGTGAACATCCGCCTGCTCAGAAAAGATATTGCCCGGCTGAAAACAGAATTGACCAAAAGAAAAATTGGAAAAACAACCGGGGTGACTGCATAAGAAATCCTGCAGGCCGGCACTGATTTACAAATTACAAATAAGCATTATGCCAGAAGATAGAAATTTAAGGAAAACAAGAATCGGGGTTGTCAGCAGCAACAAGATGGACAAAACCGTGGTTGTGGCTGTTGAAAGAAAAGTACAGCATCCGATTTATGGTAAGTTCCTGAAAAAGACAACCAAGTTTCATGCTCATGATGAAAAAAATGAGTGCAGTATCGGAGATACCGTACGCATCATGGAAAGCCGTCCCTTGAGTAAAACCAAGCGCTGGCGTCTGGTGGAGATCGTAGAAAAAGCGAAATAAAACATTCTAAAAAAAAGTTCTAATGATACAGCAGGAAAGCAGACTAAACGTTGCAGATAATAGCGGAGCCAAAGAGGTTTTGTGTATCCGCGTGTTGGGAAACAGCGGCCAGGACTATGCTAAAATCGGAGATAAAATCGTGGTTACTGTAAAAGACGCATTACCTGCTGGTGGAATAAAAAAAGGAACCGTTACAAAGGCCGTTATTGTTCGTACCAAAAATAAACTTCGTCGCAAGGATGGTTCTTATATCCGTTTTGATGACAACGCGGTGGTATTGCTGAATCCAAGTGATGAACCAAGGGGTACACGTATTTTCGGACCCGTTGCCCGTGAATTGCGTGATAAGGGATACATGAAGATTATTTCGCTGGCACCGGAAGTGTTATAGGCGGAAGGCTGAAGGCGTAAGGCTTAAGGCCAGCAAATGAAAAATGAATTAATTGTAGTAGTAAAAATATTGTCAGAAAAGCCTTGGGCCTTAAGCCTTAGGCCTTAAGCTTAAAAAGAAAGAAATGGAAAGCAGATTCAAACCCAAATTTAATATTAAGAAGGGTGACAAAGTGGTGGTGATTACAGGGGACGATAAGGACCTGAAAAAATCGCGCAAAGTGCTGGAAGTATTTCCTGACACATCCAAGGTGCTGGTTGAAGGTGTAAATATCGTTACCAAACATACCAAACCGTCTGCACAGAATACCAAGGGTGGCATTGTCAAGCTGGAAGCGCCGATCCATATATCGAATGTACTTCTCTGGGATGCCAAATCCGGTGGTCCTTCGAAGGCGAAACGTACAAGAGAAAATGGAAAACTTATTCGCATAGCAAAAAAATCAGGGGAGGTAATTAAATAATGAGCACAACAAAATACACTGCCCGCCTGGCAGACAAATACAAAAAAGAAGTCGTACCGACATTGATGAAAAAATTCGGGTACACTTCCGTTATGCAGGCACCCAAGCTGGAAAAAATCTGTCTGAACCGTGGTATCAATGGTGCAGTCTCTGATAAGAAGCTGGTGGATATCACAATCGAAGAGCTGACAACCATTACCGGTCAGAAAGCCGTATCGACCATATCCAGAAAAGATATATCCAATTTCAAACTTCGTAAGGGCATTCCGATCGGAGCCCGGGTTACACTGCGCGGGATAAAAATGTATGAATTCCTGGATCGTCTGGTTGCATCTGCCCTGCCAAGGGTTCGTGATTTCAAGGGGGTGAGTGAAAAAGCATTTGATGGTCGCGGCAATTATACGATGGGTATTACAGAGCAAATCATTTTTCCGGAAGTGGATATTGATAAGGTAAACAAGATCACTGGTATGGATATCACGTTTGTGACCACAGCCAAAACCAATGAAGAAGCGTATGAATTGTTGAAGGAGCTGGGTATGCCTTTCAAGAATGCAAAAAAAGAAGATAACAATTAATAAAAAAGAAGTTCAAATCAATTAATCATAATTCATGGCCAAAGAATCAGTCAAAGCCAGACAAAGGAAACGGGAAGCAATGGTTGCAAAATATGCTGACCGGCGCGCTGCGCTGAAAGCAGAAGGCAATTACAGGGCGCTGGATCTTCTTCCAAAGAATGCATCCCCGGTTCGTTTGCATAACCGTTGTCAGTTAACTGGTCGTCCGCGTGGTTATATCCGTTACTTCGGTGTATCCAGGAACATGTTCCGCGATATGGCGTTGCAGGGTAAGATTCCGGGCGTAAGAAAAGCGAGCTGGTAGACCGTTGATCGTGGATCGTATATCGTGGATCGAATGATGATTAGCGATACACGACAAACGATTTACGATAAACGAACAATTTATAAAGTATTTAATAGATAAAAAATGGTAACAGATCCTATAGCAGATTTTCTCACCAGAATCCGTAATGCGCAGATGGCGAATCACCGGATTGTAGAGATTCCTGCTTCGAACCTGAAAAGGCGGATGACAGAAATCCTGTACGACAAGGGTTATATTCTCAAATACAAATTTGAGGATGATACCAAGCAGGGTGTGATCAAGATCGCATTAAAGTACGACCCGACTACCAAGGAACCGGCCATCCGTAGCCTTGAAAGAGTAAGCCGTCCTGGTTTGCGCCAGTATGCGAGCCCTGTGGAGTTCAAACGTGTAAAGAATGGGCTGGGAATCGCCATCGTGTCTACATCAAAAGGTGTAATGACTGATAAAGATGCAAAAGCGCAGAATGTGGGTGGAGAGGTACTGTGTCACGTATACTAGAACACAGCACTTCCATACTATGAGAGTCTGGAAGACTGGAAGTTTGGAAGACTGGAAGTGCCAGTGTTAAGTTAGAAAAATTTAGCGTTTTAAATTATACAAAACTCGAGATATGTCAAGGATAGGAAAAAAGCCGGTAGTCATCCCCAGTGGAATCACCGTTACAGTGGGTACCGATAACACGATTACTGTTAAAGGCCCGAAGGGTGAATTGAAACAGGCCATTGACCGTGATATCAAAGTGGAAGTGAAAGACAGCAAGATTGAAATTTCACGTCCGACTGACCAGATCCGTCATCGTGCACTGCATGGTTTATACCGTTCATTATTGTCAAATATGGTGAAGGGCGTTTCCGAAGGATATAAAAGACAACTGGAATTAATTGGTGTCGGATTTAAAGCTTCCAACCAGGGCAATTTGCTGGATCTGGCATTGGGCTATTCACATAATATTATTTTTGAGATTCCCAAGGAACTGAAGCTTGCAACTGCTCAGGAAAAAGGAGAGAATCCAAAGATCATGCTGGAAGGAACAGACAAACAATTGATCGGACAGGTAGCAGCCAAGATTCGTGGTTTACGCAAACCGGAACCATACAAGGGCAAAGGTGTTCGTTATACCGGTGAAATTGTTCGTAAGAAAGCTGGTAAAGCGGCAGGTAAGTAGTGTAGGAGTATAAGAGTATAAGAGTTAATATTCAAATTCAAAGAGATGGATAAGTTAATCAAGAGACAAAATATCAGATACCGCATTCGTAAGAAGATTGCCGGCACTCCTGAAAAACCACGTTTGTCGGTTTTCAGAAGTAACAGTGAAATCTATGCGCAGCTGATAGACGATAATAACGGCAGAACCATTGCTGCTGCATCATCCCGTGACAAGGATATTGTCGCACAAAAAGTGACGAAGACAGAAAAAAGCAAACTGGTCGGACTGGCGATTGCCCGCAAGGCAACCGAACTGGGAATTCAGAAAGTGGTTTTTGACCGTGGTGGTAACCTCTATCATGGAAGGGTAAAAGCCATTGCAGAATCTGCCCGTGAAGGGGGTCTTCAGTTTTAATTATTAAAATAGTATTTGTAAATATTAATCATGGCAACAACGAACATATCTAAAATCAAGGCCGGTGACCTGGAGCTGAAGGAAAAAGTGGTATCCATCAATCGTGTGGTAAAAACCACAAAGGGTGGACGTGCTTTCAGTTTCTCTGCCCTCGTGGTAGTAGGAAATGAAAGTGGTATTGTCGGTCATGGTTTGGGTAAAGCTAAGGAAGTACAGGAAGCAATTACGAAGGGCATTGAAGATGCAAAGAAAAACCTGATCAAGGTTCCTATCATGCATGGCACAATACCTCATGATCAGCTCGCTAAGGAAGGCGCTGCAAAAGTGCTGATAAAGCCAGCAGCCCATGGTACGGGTGTAATTGCCGGAGGCAGTATGCGTGCCGTTCTGGAAAGTGCCGGTATCACCGACATCCTGGCAAAATCACTGGGATCCGCCAACCCGCACAACGTGGTAAAGGCAACTTTTAAAGCACTCGGCTTGTTGAGAGAACCCCTCCAGGTTTCAAGAACAAGAAATCTGTCACTGAAGAAAGTATTCAACGGATAAACCGGAATAAATCAGAAGGAAATGAAAAAATTACGCATTACACAGATAAAAAGCGGCATCGACCGGTCCGAAAGGCAGAAACTGACTTTACAGGCTCTCGGGTTGAACAAATTGCACAATCCCCGGGAACATGAAGCAACACCCCAAATACTGGGTATGATCCGCGCCGTGGAACATCTGGTTAAAGTCGAAGAGATTTAAGGCAAGTATGAAAGTATGGAAGACTGGAAGTCTGGAAGTGCTTTTATTAACATTATCAAATTTTAGCAATGAACTTACATAACATCAAACCTGCAAAAGGGGCAACACACAAGGAAAAAAGACTCGGACGTGGAGAAGCTTCCGGTAAAGGGGGAACTTCAACCAAGGGTAATAAGGGAGGACAGAGCCGTGCAGGTTATCAGCGCAAAATGGCCCATGAAGGTGGACAAATGCCCATACAGCGCCGTTTGCCAAAACGTGGTTTTAAAAATCCACATCGTGTATCTTATGTTGTTTTCAATCTGTCACAGATCGAACAACTCGCTGAGAAATATGACATTAAAGAGGTTTCAGCCGCTAATCTTTACGCTAATGGCCTCATCGCACGTACGGACCTGGTTAAAATCCTGGGTAATGGTGAGTTAAAGACAAAACTGAGCTTTAAAGTAAGCGCCGTGAGTGAAAAAGCTAAAAAGGCAATAGAAGACATTGGCGGTACGTTGGAGATCCTGAAAGTGAAGGAAGTTGTAATGGGTGTTAAATCCTAAAATAGTCATTAACTTGCAAGACGATTCCGGTCGTCTTTTTTGCTTGCAGCCGTTCCTAAATAATTACGAAACACGTGAAGAAATTTTTTGATACTTTAAAAAATATATGGAGTATACCAGAATTAAAAAGCAAGATCCTTGTGACGCTTGTTCTACTTCTGATCTACCGTTTTGGCACATATATCGTTTTACCGGGTATTGATCCGAATAAATTAAACAGTCTCAGTGGTGCTAAATCCGGAGCACTTGGCCTGATCGACGCATTTTCAGGCGGCGCTTTCTCTCAGGCCTCTATCCTCGCTCTTGGTATCATGCCTTATATCTCTGCATCTATTTTTATGCAGTTGATGAGCATCCTGGTACCCCAGATGCAGAAGATCCAAAAAGATGGTGAAAGTGGCCGGAAAAAAATTAACCAGTGGACACGTTATCTGACTGTAGTCGTAACATTTGCTCAGGCATACGCTTATGTTGGGTATTTGAAAACGATGGGGCACGATGCAATCATCGAAAGCTTTAGTGCTTATTTCTGGTTTACAACACCTGTTCTGCTGACAGCAGGCACCTTATTCGTCATGTGGATCGGTGAAAAAATTACAGACAAAGGATTAGGAAATGGTACGTCGATCATCATCATGATTGGTATCCTTGCCCGTTTCCCGAATGCCGTTCACCAGGAGTTCCTGGCAAAATCGGTTATGGGCAGCGGCGGTATTCTGATTTTTGTGATTGAAATAGCCATTCTGGTTGCTGTCATTATGGGTCTGATTGTTTTAATCCAGGGAGTGCGGAAAGTACCGGTAAATTATGCCAAACAGATCGTCGGAAACCGGCAATTTGGTGGTGCCCGCCAGTTCCTTCCGCTGAAAGTGAATAGTGCTGGTGTAATGCCTATCATTTTTGCACAGGCCATTATGTTTTTGCCAACACTTATTTCTTACACAAGCTTTGAAAATAAAGAAGGCATCTCCAGAATTTTTTCTGATCCACGCGATTATGTACACATGATTTTTTATGGCATCATCGTAATTGGATTTACATTCCTCTATACTTCACTTATATTTAACCCGAAGCAGGTTGCAGATGATCTCAAACGTAATAACGGATTTGTTCCGGGAGTAAAACCCGGTCAGCCAACCGCAGATTTCATCGGTTCTGTGATGGACAAAATTACCTTGCCGGGCGCCATACTATTGGCCATTGTGGGTATTCTTCCCGGATTTGCTCAACGTGCAGGCGTTACGCAGGGTTTTGCCTCGTTCTATGGAGGAACATCTCTTCTGATCATGGTTGCGGTTATCCTCGATACTCTGCAACAGATCGAAACCCAGCTGCTGATGCGTCAGTACGACGGGCTGATGAAGTCTGGTCGTATTCAGGGCCGTCAGTCGGTTACCAATGCGGTAATCTAGCATGATATACCACAAAACGAAAGCGGAAATTGAACTGGC
>DASSGT010000359.1:0-3264 GCA_035693345.1 Puia sp.
GATTTAAAATTCATTTGCGTTCCGGTCAGTTGACTGTTTGTTCCATTTAAAAATGAACGTGAAATGGGAAAATTAATCTTTGCCTCTACATTGCTTTTTCTCAGTCTGAAATCGTTTGCACAAGTTTCAAATGCCGATTGGATGTATCAGGATACCAGTCGTTATGTAAATACGGTAGCCGGTGAATTTACACCGGGGAGAGGTTTCGATCTGGTAAAAACAAAAGTTGCAAGCCTGAATTTTAGTGTCTATGCATTGGTACGCTATCTGGATCAGATGCCCGGCATCCAGACATGGTATGATCATCTCGGAAACCCACAGGCTTTCGTCGGGCGAAACGACATCGCCTGGCATCGTACCATGCTTTGGTTTTCAGGATTTGCCCTCACACCGAAACTAACATATACAGCAACCGTGTGGACGATTTTTTCAACACAACAGACCCTGGTATATGGAAACCTGCAATATAAATTTAATGATCATTTTCGGTTGGGCGTGGGTGTTGCTCCGAATCTGGCGATACGATCCATGCAGGGACCCTTTCCATTTTACTTATCAACAGACCGTACCATGGGAGAAGAAGCACTACGTGCCGGTTTCACAAACGGAGCATTCCTGACCGGTCAGATCATTCCACACTTCTACTATAATATCATGCTCGGCAACAACCTCAGCACATTGGGTATAAAGTCTGCGAAGGATACACGTGATTTTTCAAAAAGTTTTACGCTGATGGCTATGCCGACCACCGGAGAATTCGGGCCGCGTGGAGGTCAGGGCGATTTTGAATACCATACAAAACCCGCCACCCGCTTCGGTATCAATTTTGTAAACTGTCGTGAAAATCGTTTCACTGATTCATCTGTGAGTGGCCCTGATGAAACACAAATCAGGAATACCGACGGTGTCCTGTTCTTCCAGACGGGTGCGCTGGCACCGGGTGTTACGGTTATTGAAGCGACCTATAACATGGGCTCTATTGATCTCGGATATAAATACATGGGTTTTTGTGTGGATCTCGAATTTTTCGGAAGGAAACTGTCAAATTTTGATGTAACCGGACCCGTGCCCATCACTGTAATCAACGACTATGGATCTGTTTTGCAACTATCCAAGATGGTTATACCGCGCATGCTGATGGTATATGGTACCACCAGCTATTTCTGGGATCAGTGGGACCGGCATCCCTGGGAAGCGGGAGGCGGCGTAAATGTATATCCGATGAGAAGCAGAAGCTGGCGGTTGAACCTCCAGGTAAATTATATTTATAAAAGTGCTGCCGGTGGAACTTTTGGTTTGTATACCGCCGGTCAGACCGGAACCACACTCACCATCGGAACCGATATTCTGCTGTGACAATATATAATCTCCTGAAGAATCAGAAACAGATGTAAGCAGTTCCATGTTTGATCAATGAATTCATAAAATTGAATCGATATGAAAAATCTAGTTCAAAAAAGAATCCGTGTTTTTAAATTCTGGTACCTGATAAGTTTTATGTCCTTCGGTTTCTTTTTTTCAATCTCATCAGCAGAAGGACAAACGACCGGCGCAGCAGATACATCCCTGTTTTATGATTCACATTTTCATCTGACCAACTATATCCAGGAAGGAATTACGGTTCGTGATTTCCTGCGCGTCATGGGCACGCGCGTCGGACGATCAACCTTATTCGGTATCCCGCTACAGCAGGAATGGGACTATGGCAATAGTGGCAATTTTGCACCTACCTATTATCTGGCCACGGATGCGCCCCTCTACTATTATTCATTTACGGACGCCTTTATCGCGATGTCGTATAAATCCCTGACTAAGGAAGAGCAAAAAAGATTCGATCCGATGATTACCGGATTCAATCCCGCCGATATGTATGCGGCGGACCATATAAAAAGAGTGTTGAAGTTGTTTCCGGGTGTATTCAGTGGCATTGGCGAATTCACCATTCACAAAGAATTTGTTTCTTCAAAAATATCCGGCGAAACAGCTTCGCTCATTAATCCCGCGCTGGACAGGATCCTCGATTTCGCAGGAGAAACGGGCCTCGTCGTACTCATTCACAACGATATCAATATGCCTTACCCGAAAACCGGACAGGAACCATATCTGTTGAAACAACTCGGTGATTTATTCAGGCGCCATCCAAACACAACCATCATCTGGGCACATATGGGACTGGGTCGTGTGGTACAACCCGTGCACGATCAACTGCGCATGGCAGATCTGGCACTGGCAGATCCGGCTCTTAAACATGTGAACATCGATATATCCTGGAATGAAGTAGCCAAGTATGTGGTGTCATCACCCGAAGCCATCCAGGCCACTGCAGATTTGATCAACAAATATCCTGACCGCTTTTTATTTGGAACAGATGAAGTGGCTCCTGCCAATCAGGAAACATACCTGAAAGTATATTACATGTACGCACCTCTTTTTGCAAAGCTGACTCCGCAGGCGAAGGAAAAATTACTGAAAGGAAACTATGCAAGACTTTTTGATGCCGCCAGAATCAAACTGCGCGCCTGGGAAAAAGCAAATGTAAATCTGCCTGAACCCATTCCTGCACCTACTCCGGCTTCGGGTGCTGGGCCCGACTGAATGCTATTTAGCGTACGGCTCATTCAAAGCGTAAGCTACTTCGCCAACCGTAGCTCTGTTCACACCGTGTTTCAAAGAACAATGTAATTCAGAGCGTAGGCTGGCTTCGCCAGCCGTAGCTCATTCAGAGCATAGGCTACTTCGTCAGCCGAAGCTCACTCTGAGCGGAGGCTGATTACCGGATTTGCAAGCGCCGCTTTGATTGCCTGGAAACTGATCGTAACAAGTGTTATGATTAAAGCCGTAACTGCCGCCCAGAAAAACACGGATACGCCGATACTGATACGATATGCATATTTCTGCAGCCATCCGTTTAAAAAATAAAAAGCAATGGGTGAAGCAATCACTGAACTGATGAGCACCAGCACAATAAATTCCTTTGAAAGCAGCAGCCACACCTGTGGCACAGAAGCGCCCAGAACTTTTCGTATGCCGATTTCTTTTGTTCTTTGTTCTGCGATATAAGCGGCCAGGCCAAACAGGCCAATGCAGGAAATAAAAATGGCGAGCCCGGCAAATAATCCCGCCAGTTTTCCAATCAATAGTTCCAATTTGAATTTGGCAGCATAACGGTCATCGGCAAACGAATAGGTGTAGGGAAACGCCGCATTATACTTTCCGAAAATGGAAGTCAGCTCCGCGATCACATCCGTTGATTTCTTCCCGGAT
>DASSGT010000360.1:0-5799 GCA_035693345.1 Puia sp.
TGGCGCGTGGTGGGTGTGGTGAAGAATTTTATTTTAGAATCGCCATACGAACAAGTGAAGCCGATGATCATCAATGGCCCGGGCGGGCACTGGTTCAACATAATTCATATCAGACTAAACGGGAACAATTCTACCAGCACCAATATCGCCGCGATGGAAAAGATATTCAAAAAATACAACCCTGAATATCCATTTGAGTTTCGGTTCACCGATGAGGAATATGCAAAAAAATTCAGTGACGACCACACGACCGGCACGCTGAGCCTGTTGTTTTCGGGACTCACGATTTTTATTTCCTGTCTGGGTTTGTTTGGCCTGGCAGCATTCATGGCGGAAAAAAGAATAAAGGAAATCGGTGTACGCAAAGTGCTGGGTGCTTCTGTTGCAAATATTACCGGATTATTGTCCGCAGATTTTGTAAAACTGGTCATCATATCTATATTTATAGCTTCTCCAATTGCCTGGCTGGTCATGAATAAATGGCTGCAGGGATATGACTATCATATTTCTATACCTGTTTGGGTATTTATTTGCGCGGGTGGCCTGGCTGTTGTGATTGCACTTGTTACTGTGAGTTTCCAATCTATAAAAGCTGCCAGCGCGAACCCGGTTACCAGCCTGCGCTCAGAATGAATTAGGCATTCCTGAGCGTTTTTCATGCAACCATTTCAGCCGTTCGTAGAAAAATAAAGGTGGGCTTCTCATAAATTCCTAGTTTAACAGCAGAATAAAATCAGCCAGACAATGAAATTATTATCAGTTTGCTTACTGATATTTATTTCCCCATTGATAATGAAAGCTCAGCCGCCCGTCCCTTCGGAGACTACCGGTATGACCAATGCAACTATCAACGAAAAGGGGGAACTGAAGATAGTACCTGCTACAAAATCTTCTGAGAAGGATTTTGATTTTTTTTATGGAAGCTGGAAGGTGAGCGGAAAAAAACTCAAAAGCAGGCTGCATCATTCCAACGAATGGATACCGTTCGCTGCAAAATTGAATTGCTCCCAATTGATTGGAGGTTATGCCAATATTGAGCCGTTTTATACACAGGCAAATGGAAAAGATTTCCAGGCATTCACACTCCGTCTTTTCGATTCCGCAACAAAATTATGGAGTATTTATTATGCATATCCCGCGAATGTTACAATGCAAAACCCGCAGGTTGGATCGTTTCAAAACAACATTGGCTGGTTTTATGCGCGGGATGTCTGGGAGGGAAAGGATATCATTATTGTATACCGGTGGGATCGTACAGATCCCGACAAACCAACCATGTGCCAGGCTTTTTCTGCTGACAATGGTAAAACCTGGGAATGGAATTATTTACAAAGTTTTGAAAAAACAAAAGAGTAATTCCAAATCATTTCCCGGTCATTGCTTTTCTGAAATACTCACCCATTTCAGTCAGCTCGTAATGATCCCAGGATTTGAGCATGTTGGGTCCCCATTCAGGATCATATACCCAGGCCGTCCAGCTGATATGCCGGCTTTCCAGATATTGAATGATCTGGTATGCATAGTGATTCGGCCCGATGCTTTCACCCGGTTTCAAACCAAAACCGATTTCACTGGCGATGATTGGATAATTTGCTGCGGCGAATCCAAAATCTTCCTCCCACTTAGGTGGCCACGGTTCCTGTCTTTTCCAGGGATATGGATGGGCAGTATAGGCGATTCCTTCTGCGTTGATGGGTTCCTCTCTCAAAGGAGTCAGATCATAAGCCCAGTCCATGCCGGCTACCAAAGGTATTTTTTCAGGATCGAATGAGCGGATAAGATGTATCATATCCTCATTTAGTTTTTTCCAGTCAGACCAGCTGATATTTCCAAGTTGCCCGCGATAAGTCGTCGGCTCGTTGAAAAGTTCATAAAAAGCAACAGTATTGTTTCCGCTGAAATGACGTGAGATGGTTTGCCAGAATTCAAAAGTTTCTTTTTGCGTAGTATTATACATGGGATCCTGAAAAAGTTCCATTTTAAGATTTCCTATGCTGTGCCAGTCTATAATAATATACATTCCCAGATCTGTACACCATTCAACGGCCTGATCAAGCAATTGAAGATATTTACCTGGTGTACGTTCCCGCCATGCAACGGGATGAACCGGAATACGAACCAGCATGGTGCCCAACTCTTTGATCTTCTCAAAATGATTCCTGTTCCAATGGCCCTGATGTTCTATTTTATCAGGATCCGAAATGGATAAACCACGGAAAAGGATAGTATCACCTTTTGAATTGACAAACCTGTTTTTGTTTACATGAATAAGGGGAAGCAGTTTTGCTTTCTGATTTGTTGCAGGCCTCGAAGGGTAAGCCTCATTCCACCAGGCACGATAATCTTTTTTTGAAGTGTCCTGTGCCGATGCGTGTTGAAGACTGTAAACTATGATTGCAATGAGAAGCAGGAAATAACGGGAATGGCAGTTTTTAAAAATCAACATGAAGCGATCTGATTATGATACTAAACTACCTAAAATCCCTATAAAATGCACTCCATTTATACATCCCCGGAATCCGGGTAAACTCTCACACTCCCATACTCTCATACTCAAAAAGCATCCTCGTACACCAATTGGCCATTACCTTTTGATAATTTCACCCAGTCTACTGACCCGGTTCCCTGAAATCGAAAAACAATTCCCTTTATTTTAGTGCCGGACATTATGTTATCCAGCTGGTAAACCATTTTGTCATCGACAAAGAACCTGGCCTTCCCATTCAAAACCTCAAGCCGCAGTTTCACAAAACGATCGAAATCCACTCCAAATCCGGAGAGGTCATTATCTTTTCCCTTTACAAATTGCCCCAGGCAGAATAAATTATTTTCTGAGATACATCCTTTGGCTGAAAGCGGAATGGAAACCATCGATCCTTCAGTGAGTATCCTGATTTCCGTTTTCTGACAAACGCCGGATCCTTCCCTGAAATCATTTCTTACAGATGTTTCAAAAATAAAATTATCTGAAGTTAAATCCGCAAATTCCCGGACATTGGCATAATAAACATAGGGAACCGTCGGCTCCATAGGCACATTTTGCAATTTCATTTTTGCAGGAGATAAACTCAGCCTGCCACTGACGATGGCCTCTTCTTTTTTAAAATAAACAGGTACCGGATCCTGCTCTATCAGTGGAAGCCAGCCGTCCGTCTGGATAAATATATTATGCTCTTTCACTATTTTATCTCCCGCCAGCAGTTTGGCCCTGAAAAATCCGGGATAATAATAAATGGATGTGTGAAGGTGCTGGTCTCTGAGCACCCGGGCGCGTAAATGATTGTCCCAGGATTGCTGAATAAAAACAGAATCCGTAGTGGATGCGGTGGCATCATATTCAAATACAACTGAGTTAGGCACACCGCGCAGAACCATCTTCTTGCTGCTGAACTGGTATGCGCCCGCGGGCGCTTTCTCTTTTTTTGCAACAGATCTGGAAGCAAAGAAATTCCATGACAAAATGGACATGAGTGTCAGACCGATGGTTAATGTCGGAAGTAAAAAGGACCTTCTGGATTTTTCAGTCACTCCGACAGTTTTCAATTCCTTTTCCGGTTCATTTGTAATCGCTGCTTCTGCCGGTATGGCTTGTTTCTGCCGGAAATCCCTCCAGTTTTCAAATCCGATAAAATTAGCCAGGGTATTTAATGTGGTAACCGTAGGAGCCGAGTCATATTTTACTTTTCCCCAGATTCGTTTCAGTGTGGTCTGACTTAATGCAACCCCCGTGGCCGCGAAGATTTTTTCTGACAACAAATCGAAATCCTGATTTGTCCAGTGCTCACTGCTTCCCCAGCCCAATTTATTTTCGATGAGTCGTTTGCAGTTTTCCTTCAATTGTTCCTCGGACAATGTAAGCATGAATGATCAGTAAAAATTATTTTGAATGAACTTGAATCGTTTTGAACAGCTCTGACAACAGACGGCTGTGATTTCAAATCTACATTTGTTTAAACAATTTATTCAGGCAAAATAATTTACAGCTTATGAAAAACAGAAGGAACAGTCTTTTGATTTTTAACATACTGATGACAGTATCTCTTTTTGGATTCAGTCAGGGCATCAGACTTGCTGACTGGAAAGTGCTTTCGGAAGATAATAAAACGCCTGAACTGACGGATACGGTTTTTCTTGGGAAACCCTGTGTAAAACTGGACGGAACCCTCAAATCAGCCATCTGGAATCAGAACGTGCACATCAGAAATTTCAGGATGGATCTGGATATTGCCGGGGCAGTAATGTCGGGCATTGGCTTTCATGTCAGCAACGATCAGAATTATCAGTTTATTTACTTCAGGCCGGGTTATGGAGGAACAGAAGAAGCCATACAGTATATTCCGATTTACAACGGTGCTTTGAGCTGGGTAATGTATGGTAAATATCAGAGCATTGCGGATATCAAAAGAGAGGAATGGTTTCATGCTACCATCGAAGTGCGCGGAAATAATCTGAAGGTTTTTACCAACCATAATAAGAAACCTGACATGGACATTACCATGCTCAATACGAGCGTTTCAACCGGAGGTATCTTATTGAGAACCATGTTTGGCGCTTCTTATTTTGCCAATGTAATGACCCGGGAATTGCCGGACTATATTACAGACTGGGAAATTTCTGAACAAATACCGGTTGGAACAGGTTTCGACTACAGCCTGGTTAAAAAAGTAAAAAACTGGAAGACTATAAAAGAAGGTGATGATAATTATGTGAACCTGTGCCGGTATTTTGAATATCCAAATGGAATGCTGTTTGCCAGACACCATATTCATAGCGAAACGGATGAGGTCAGGCTGTTGAATTTTGATTTTGCGGGCAAATTGCGCATACTGCTGAATGGCAAGGAAATATTTTTTTATGACAAGTTTAAACTGGATCGTTTGGACGATGGCACAAACCGGATCAGATTAAATCTTGTAAAGGGAGACAATGAATTGATTTTTCTGACAGAAGGGGATGGTTATCTGTTTAGTAACGGCAGGGGATACAATTCATTGGGAAGACTGCAGTATCAAAACTGGGGGTTTATCGCTTCTTTAAATAAAATGTAAAGGTCATTCTGCCGGGTTTTAGCATTTCAAATATTTTTGAATTCATTTCCTTCCTGTTCCGGCAGTAAAATCAACAATTCTTACGGAAGAAAACAACTGGGGACAAAAAATGCCGGTTTCAGCCCCCCATTCGAACGTTTCCCGGGTTAGTAGTTGGAACCAAGCCTCCTTCCGGAATACTTTTGAATGACATCTCCAAAACAAAAAATAATTACAATGGAAACCAACAAAGGCATTATTACCAACTCGATTATTGCCGGGGCCATGGCGATATCCTCTACGGGACAGGCGCAGACCAATACTGATTTGAGGTCATCTGATTTAATACGTCCCTACCATATCCAAATTTCAGAAGCAGCGCTGACTGATCTCAACACACGAATAAAGGATACCCGCTGGCCGGATAAGGAAACCGTCAACAATGATTCCCAGGGTGTACAGTTGGCTACGATGCAGAAGCTCGCCAGCTATTGGGCGAATGATTATAGCTGGCGCAAAGTGGAGGCAAAACTGAATGCTTTACCGCAATTCATGACTACAATAGATGGACTGGATATTTATTTTATCCATGTTCGTTCAAAAGAAAAGAATGCCCTGCCGGTTATCATCACACATGGATGGCCGGGCTCAGTCATCGAACAGTTGAAGATCATCGGTCCGCTCACTGATCCTGTTGCCTATGGCGGAAAACCTGAAGACGCTTTTGATGTAATAATACCTTCTCTTCCCGGCCACGGTTTTTCGGGCAAGC
>DASSGT010000361.1:0-3217 GCA_035693345.1 Puia sp.
TGGATTGTTGTTCTCGATAAAATTCAGGCACAATTCGACAATGATACCTTGTTTGTATTTGGACATGCTTTTGATCCGGAAAAAGTAACCGGCAATAAATCCGATATAAAAGCCATGCAGGATTATCTGAAAAACCTGCTCGCGTTTGTAAATAGTCAGATTAAAGCCGGTAAGACAAAGGAAGAAATTATGAAGGCAACATCGATTCCCGGTGTTACCGAATGGCAGGGTGACGGCATTGATCGTGGTTTACAGGCGGCTTATGAGGAAGAAATACAGAATATCATGTAAGTTTTTCCAAAAGGCCTTCCATAACGGAAACCACTATGGGACAGAAACTGCTGTTTTTCATGGTAAGTTGTGGCCTTTTCAAAATAACATCTTCATCAGTATAAGGAAATCTTCTGCAATCTGAAGGTCGGTCTTCGTAGATTCCGCATTTATTGTCGGCTTCCAAAAAAGGACAGGGTAATGAAACAGCTACATAATCCCCATCGTCATCATATTCAAGATATTTTTCAATAAAAGCGGTTTCTTTCATCCCTTTAACTTTGGAAATCCGCTTGATATCCGGACCCTTAAAGCGTGGTGAATATCCCTTGCAACAACGGGCACATTTTAAACAATCAATTTTTTCAAAGGCATTGTCATGAAGTACCGGAACTACTTTTAACACTTCCTTTTTATCGGCTTTCGCCAGGAAATTCTTGTATTGTTTCTGGTGCTCAATGGAAATTTTTTCCCAGCTCTGCAGAGTGACCTTTGACTGTGCATCCATATAAATCACAAGTTATAAAATTGATCGTTTCATATTACCTTTGCGCATCTTTTGATCCATACATCCCCTGATATGAATTTATTTGAGAAACAGGCCGGCGAATTTTCACGCAGACATATTGGCTCCAACGAATCAGAAACCCGTCAAATGCTTGCTGTTGTTGGCGTTAAGTCTTTGGAAGATCTGATTGATAAAGCCCTTCCGGCCAGCATAAGGGATCCCAAGCCCCTGCGCGTTACCGAATCGGTCAGTGAAGCGACATACCTCGAATTAATACATGACATTGCCTCAAAGAACCTGGTTTTTAAGAACTATATCGGTCACGGGTACTTTGAAACAATCGTTCCCAGCGTAATCCTGCGAAATGTTTTCGAAAACCCGGGATGGTACACTCAATACACCCCATACCAGGCCGAAATTTCCCAGGGCCGACTGGAGAGCCTCTTGAATTTCCAAACCATGGTCAGTGATCTGACCGGACTTCCATTGGCCAATGCTTCGCTGCTCGACGAAGGCACCGCGGCAGCAGAAGCCATGATTATGTTTTTCAATCAAAAAAACAAGGATCACCAGCATGTAGGTGTTCCAAAATTTTTTGTTGACCAGGCGATATTCAGGCAAACCCTGGATTTACTTACCACACGCGCCGAACCTTTAGGCATTGAACTGGTGACGGGGGATTATTCGAAAGCGGAAATTGATGAAACGTATTTCGGTGCAATTGTTCAATATCCAAATGCTGAGGGAAATATTCCGGACTATAGAAATTTTATCAGAAAGGTTCAGCTTTCAGGTGGTTATGTCGCAATGGCTACCGACTTGCTGGCGCTCACGCTGCTGGTTCCTCCAGGCGAACTGGGTGCAGATGTGGCCATCGGATCTGCACAACGTTTTGGTGTACCCATTGGTTTTGGCGGACCGCATGCCGCATTTTTTGCAGCAAAAGAAGATTTTAAACGCGCCATCCCGGGAAGAATCATTGGAGTCAGTGTGGACGCTCAGAATAACCGCGCCCTGCGAATGGCCCTTCAGACACGTGAACAACATATAAAAAGAGAAAAGGCAACTTCGAACATTTGTACGGCACAGGCACTGCTGGCGAATATGGCTGCGATGTACGCCGTTTATCATGGCCCTCAGGGATTGAAAGATATTGCTACCAGAATAAATATCCTTACTTACGCCCTGTCAATTGGATTGCAGGAACTGGGTTTCGAAATTTCACACGGATATTTCTTTGATACTATCCAGATAACAATTGAAAATCCGGAGAAACTTCGCCGGATCGCCGAAGATCATAAAATGAATTTCTTTTATGATGGTAACGACATCGTGCGCATTTCAATTGGCGAAAGCAGCACACAACGGGATATTCTCGATATCCTCCTGGTATTTTCCGGGTACCTCGAACATGACGAAGCCGCAATTATTTTTGACTATGACGGGCACGAAGAAATTATTCCTGTCGAACTGAGCAGAAATTCTCCATTCCTGACTCACCCGGTTTTTAATTCGCATCATAGCGAAACCGAAATGATGCGGTACCTGAAAAGTCTTGAGAATAAAGATCTCTCGTTAAATACTTCAATGATTCCTCTGGGCTCATGTACAATGAAGCTGAATGCAGCCAGCGAATTGATTCCGGTAAGCTGGCCACGGTTCAGTAAAATACACCCCTTCGCACCGGAATTCCAATGGAAGGGTTATCAACAAATGATCGTTGAACTGGAATCCTGGCTGAGCACTATCACCGGATTTGCAGCAACTTCTTTGCAGCCAAACAGCGGTGCCCAGGGTGAATATGCCGGACTGTTGGCGATACGTTCTTTCCATGCAGCCCATGGTCAGCAACACCGTCAGGTGATGCTGATTCCGATTTCAGCCCATGGTACCAATCCGGCAAGCGCTGTGATGGCGGGAATGAAAGTGGTTGTCGTAAAAAGTGATGAGGACGGACATATCGATATTCAGGACCTGAAAGACAAAGCGGTTTCTCACAAATTAGAGCTGGCCGGACTCATGGTTACCTATCCATCCACTCATGGTGTTTTTGAAGAAGGTATCAAAGATATTTGTCAGATCATTCATGACAATGGAGGGTTGGTTTATATGGATGGTGCGAATATGAATGCGCAGGTCGGATTAACCAGTCCCGGATTTATAGGAGCAGATGTTTGTCACCTGAACTTACATAAAACATTTGCCATTCCGCATGGCGGCGGAGGTCCCGGCATGGGCCCTATTTGTGTGAATGAGAAATTGAAAGATCATCTTCCGGGGCATTGGACCAGCCCGGATACCCCGGGCACTGGTGCGGTTAGTGCTGCCCGTTATGGATCTGCCAGCATACTCCTTATCAGTTACGCCTATATAAAGATGCTTGGCTCTTATGGTATCCGGCAAGCCACCGCATACGCCATTCTGAATGCAAATTATATG
>DASSGT010000362.1:0-4671 GCA_035693345.1 Puia sp.
TTTTTTTGTTGAGGACCGCAACAAATTCCTTAACCTGGTTCGCCCGCATTTGGCAGAGAATAGTGTTCTGTTGCTGATGGGAGCGCGTGATCCTTCACTTGAAAATTTTGCCAAACAGGTTTGGGAGCAATTATAAAATGACTCGGAAGTCAAAGCTTATAATTCAATCCCGCCATAACAGGTAGCATGTGAATAATTCAAAGGAATGTTAAAACATCCATTGCTCATGGAATAAGCGTGCTCAAATTATTTTCCTGCGCAACTATGCTTTCCCGGTGGGCGTACTCAGTACAAACAGCTTTTTATGAAAATCAAAGTCTTGCATCAAAATATATTGTTGCTGATGATCTCCGTAATAGCCTTCATTTCCTGTGGTAAAAGCAGCGGATATGGCAACAATAACACAACAACACCTCCACCCGTCGCCAATACTGTAAGTATTGTAAATATGTCCTTTACTCCGGCGACACTCACTGTGTCAGTCGGAACAACTGTAACCTGGACAAATAATGATGGCATGACACATACCGTCACATCCGACGCTTCCGGTTTTGATAGTGGTGATATTACAATGGGAAGCAAATATTCAAAGGTCTTTTCAGTGGCAGGCACATACGCTTATCATTGTACCATTCACCCGGCAATGAAAGGTACGATCGTGGTAAAATAGGGAAGGGTCACAGTTTTGTCAACTTCAAACCGATCTTTTCTAATTTTTTCCTGGCGTCCGGGTCGTAAGCCTGCGCATTGGCGCGGCCTTCGGTCTTAACATTAAAATATTTTCCGCTGATATTTTTCATTTGTGGTGAGACTGCGAGATACAATACTGCATCCGCACCGCTCTGCGCAGTTCCCAGTGGCTGAATGCCAGATTCCCGAACCATACCCGTATCCAGATAGGTACCGGGGTGCAGGCAGTTTACAGTTACTGTTTTTAAATTTTCTGCCAGGTCAAACGTAAACATGACGATGGCCAGTTTACTCCTGGTATAAGCTGTGACGCCATCGAAATTCCTGTCCATCATGATATCATCGAAATGAATGGGAGATTGTCCGGCTGAAGCTACATTAATGATCCGTGATAAAACGGCTTTTTGTATCGCAGGAAGCAACAGATGGGTGAGCAGAAATGGCGCCAGATAATTGACAGTAAATCGCGTTTCCGTTCCGTCTTTTCCAAACCTCGGCGCCGCAAAGCCGGCACCGGCGTTATTGATAAGTAAATCAAGTGATTCATGATCCGCGAGAATCTCTTCCGCCATTTTTCGCACTTCGTTCAGTGACGAGAAATCAGCCAGATAAGATTGAATATTTCCATTGCCGGTTATTTCCTGTATCTGGCCTGATGTCCTTTCCAGCTTTTCTTTATTCCTGCCATGGATTAAGATGATCGCATCCTTAAACCGGGTTGCGAGGTCAGTAGCCACCAGTTTTCCAATACCTTCCGTGGCACCGGTAATGAGCATCGTTTTCCTGTTCATACAGAACAGCAAAACTAATACTCATTACGGATATTTAAACCTTTTAAACGAAAAAAGCATGGACACCCGGGATAAATGAAAAAATATTTGGGTAACTTAAAAGTTACTTATATATTTGGGTAACTAATAAGTTACCTTTATCTAATCTTAAAATAAAAAAAATGAAAACAATCACTGAAACCGATTATCATACAGCGATCGACGTACATTGTTCTGCTCAAAAAGCATTTGAAGCCATCTGCCGGGTATCGGCCTGGTGGACAGAGAACACGCAAGGGGATACTGTAACTCTGAACGGTGAATTTACCGTCCGTTTTGGAGAAACATTTTCGAAGTTTAAAATCATCGAATCCATCCCCGGGAAAAAACTGGTCTGGCATGTTCTGGATTGTAATTTGCACTGGATGAACGACAAAAAAGAATGGAAGGATACAAAAATTCTCTGGCAAATAACAGATTCAGGAGATTCCTCCAGGATTAGTATGACGCATATTGGACTGAATGACGGGATTGAATGTTTTGAAGATTGTACGAAGGGATGGAACCATTATGTCAGAGTAAGTCTTTTCAAATTAATTGAAGAGGGAAGGGGGGAGCCTGACCATAAAGAATATTCGGCATTAGAAAGACAATAAATAATAAACAAATTGACCGACATGAAAAAAATGATAAAATACAATTGGTACTTTGAACAATCGCCTGAGACCGTATGGAGATACCTGACGACATCTGAATTGATGGCTCAGTGGCTTATGAATAATGATTTTGAACTGGTGCCCGGACGGGAATTCATGTTTAAATCCAATCCGCAACCGTCCCTGGATTTTGATGGTAATGTATATTGCAAGATCCTGGATATAGATCCTTTGAAAAAGCTTGTTTATTCCTGGAAAATCATGCAGGGGGAAGAAAAATTAATGATGGATTCCACCGTGACGTGGTTTTTAATACCTAAAAAAGGCGGAACCGAACTGATATTGGAACATACCGGCTTTGACAATTGGAAAAACGAATTGATATTCCAGGCGATGAACAAAGGCTGGGATCAAAATGTGAGAGTGAAAATGGGCAATTTATTCAACACAAAACCGCAAAATGAAACAACAGGTAATTGATCCTTTTCAGGCAGTGGGTGATCCAAACAGAAGACAAATGTTAAGACTGCTTTCCAGGGAGAGTCTGACCATAAATGCTTTGGCTGAAAATTTTGATATGACCCGTCCCGCCGTATCCAAGCATATTAAAATACTCTATTCGGCGGGATTTATCAGTATCGAAGACATTGGCCGTGAAAGGCATTGTATGCTGAAGCAAAGTGGGTTTAAGCAATTACAACAATGGATAGACTATTTCGATCAGTTCTGGGCAGTTAAGCTGAAGAAACTGGAAGACCTGTTAAGCGAAAAAGCGAAAAAATTATAAGACAAAGATACCCGGAGATCCTCCGTTCCCCTCTCCTGCTCACGATGGTACGTGCTTTGTACCATCATAACGGGGACGGCATCGTGCGCCATTCCCTGTAAATTGCATAATATGAAAATAAAACCGCTTTTTTTACTGTTTTTATGTTTTGGTCTGCTAAAAACAATTCCTTCACTGTCCCAACCCAATCCCGGCTATAAACTTCCTGATAGTTATAAGTTTGACTATACAGTGACTCAGACAGTCCGCCATGAGAAGAAGGTCCCAGATAGTTCAATCATCCATTTTTTTTACACACAATCCGGCGAATATGCCGGAGTTGAAATGGGCAGGAATGCCGATAGCAGAGGAAATTTATTCATCATTCTCAACCGGGAAGGGAACAGCATCATTTTTGATGAACATCATAAATCCATTACCGTGATCAGCATCCGGAAACTGGCATCAGATCTTGCCGGGCTTACCAAATGGATCAGAATGGACAGCGTCATGGCGTATATGCGAAGGAGGAAAGATGGTAAAGAAATAACATCGGTAAAAACAGGAAATCATAAACAGGTGGGTAATTATACCACGGAAGAATATCTGGTCACAGACAGCAGGGGTCGCAAAGGATCCGTCTGGTGTGCAAAGATGGATTTCGATACGCAGGGTGACTATCTCATGGGCGCAATAGGAGGTAACTTTATAAAAATGATGAGCAGCAATATGGGTTCACATCCTTTATTACAAACACTGACGCAACCGAGGGCGCTGATTACCGAAATACAATTCATGGATTCAACGGGTGCCCGCAGGATGGAAATGCAAACCGAAAGTATCGAACAGCTTTCAAAAACAGTTTCAACTGCCGGTTATTCCCTAAGCGACTATAGCAATATGACGTTACCTGAAATATTTCAGGCAGAGATGAAAAAAAGAAACCATTGATCTCGCGATGGCTGTTGTCAGGAATATAAAAAAAGATGAGCCGTTAAAACTGATTCCATGGCTTGACGAAGCCGGTGAAAAGGAAAGGCGGGATAAAGAGGAAGCCATCAATGAGTATAAAAAAATTGCGGCGGTTTATCCCTTCAATGAAAAAGTATACGATCGCCTGATGATTCTTTACCGTCAGCTGAAAATGCCCAAAGATGAATTAATATGGATCAACAAGGCTATCCGGACATTTGAAGAAAAATTTAAAACATCAGCCACGAAGCCTTCTGCAAAAGTTGCATCCATCAGCAAATCCCTGATCCGATCCATGGGACTGGCTGACAAAAAAGGAAAATCCTACTATCTTCCACAGCCAATTGCCCGGTGGACAAGAAGAAAAGAGCTTCTGCAAAAAAAGCAGAAGGCATAACATCACGGGTAATTATAATCTTACAATGCCTTATTTGGTTTCCAGTAATTTAAAAAACTGATCGAGCTGTGGCAGGATAACAATCCGGGTGCGGCGGTTCGTGGCGCGACCTTCATTTGTGTCGTTTGTGGTAACCGGTTGATATTCGCTGCGTCCGGCCGCTGTAATATGATAAGGCGGGAGTCCGTATTCATTTTGAAGTATACGAACGACAGCTGTTGCACGCTTCACACTAAGATCCCAGTTGTCGAGCAGGGGCGGTCTTTTATATGGAATATTGTCTGTATGTCCTTCTACCATAAATTCCAGGTCAGGCTGGTTTTTTAGCACCGTTGCCACTTTGCCGAGCACTTCTTTGGCTCTTGGGGTTATATCATAGCTACCGCTTTTGAATAATAGCTTGTCAGATATATCAATAAA
>DASSGT010000363.1:0-10692 GCA_035693345.1 Puia sp.
CAAAAAATGCTCTTTTGAAATGTAATAACGATCCCTTATATGTTTCGAGCCGTGCTTCATTATACCGGCGTACACGATTTGGATGTTTCACACCCATGTCTGTAAAAAACGCATATCCGCTATAATTCACGAGTTTTATATTGAAGTCATATTGGAACTCTTCCAGCTTATATTTTATCTCATAACCCAGATTATAATTTACGATCTGCAGAGGTTCTTTTGCGTATGCGGTTAGTGTATTGTCAGGATTCATACGGAATTTGATCACTTCAGGATTAGTGAGTTTGCAATCGTTGGAACCTGGTGTATCGCCGATAAATAATTCAGTAAACAGCTTGCCCCATTTTTTCCATCCATCCGGGTCAGGCACTGTTACGGAAAATCCCTGAAGTTGTTCAGCTTGTGGTTTTAGCGATATGATAAAATCCTTCCCAGTGATCCCTGGGTCTATCATAGTTACGTAGGTTTCAAAACCAACTGAAGATGCCACCAGCCTGAATTTACCCGATGGAATTCCTCTGATGACAAACACGCCATCTTCATTCGTAACGGCGCCCAGGGAAGTATTATTCAGGTAAACAGAAACTGAAGACAGTGGTTTTTGCGTTTCTTCACTAATCACTTTGCCCTTCAGAACATTTTGTGAAAATGCACAATGGCAACAAATCAAAAACAGTAAAGTAAATCCGAAGAGTTTAGTCATAAAGTGACTTTGTTACTTAAAAAAACACTTCCAGACTTCCATCCCGCAGGTGCGGGACAGACTTCCACACTTGTTCTCAGTGGTTGTACGGCTCGAAGACACGTATAATTTATGCAGATTCTGACAAAAAAATATGACCTATTTTTACATATTCGAAATATGAATATAAAACCCATGTCAAGAATTAATAAAATCTTCCCACTACATTTTATATGGATCATTATGCTGGGGATTGCCGCCTGCCATCAAAATCCGAAAAGTGAAGAGAGTGACGCTGTCAGCACTACCGGTACAGATACTATGGTCGTTAAGACAGACAAAACGAAACCGGTGTTCACTGCGGCCATGGTGGATAATAAGAAGGATCCAAATTGTGGCATGCCCGTCACGGCCGGCATTGCAGATACCGTTCATTACAAAGGAAAAGTATATGGGTTTTGTTCTGACGAATGCAGAGATGCATTTCTTAAGAATCCGGATGCGCTGGTGAAAAATGCAGAACTGAAGAACTAGTCTGAAAGACTGAAAGACTGGAAGACTGGAAGTGGAATACAATACTTCCAGACTTCCAGACTTCCAGACTTTCAGACTTGCCGCTAGGCCTCGCCGTGTTTCAAGACCTTCGCTTCCACATAAAAAATCGTTTCTTCGGCGATATTTTTTGACTGGTCACCAACCCGTTCCAGCCTGCGGATAACAGACAAATTAATCAGTGCCGGGTATGCATCTTCGGGATGTGACAGCAGATATTGACAGGTTGCGTTGGTTGCATTGATATTGATTTTGTCCAGGAATTCATCTTTCTGAAATACACTTCTGGCCAGCTGGGTATCTTCTTTTTCAAAAGCCGTCAGTGTGTCTTCCAGCATATTGATGGCTTCATCATACATCGCTATGGTCTCGGTAATCTTCAGTAATTCGGGATTGAATGGCTTGTCGGCACTCAGAATATATTTCGCCACACCTTCCGCGATATCCCCGATACGTTCAAGGTTTGAGTTGATTTTCAATACTGCCAATACAAAGCGAAGGTCGACGGCCACCGGTGTCAGCAAAGCAAATATATTTTCACAGTCACGGTCAATTTTTAATTCCAGACCGTTTACTCTTTTTTCACGGCTCACCACTTCACGAGCAAGATTCTTGTCGAAGTTCACCATGGCAACATTCGACTTTACAACCTGTGAGTGCACCAGGTTCCACATATTGATGATCTCCACCTTTAACTGCTTCAGCTCTATTTCTAATTGTGACATGATATCTTGGTTATAAGTTAGGCCTAACTAAATCTTCCTGTTATATAATTCTGGGTTCTCTGATCCGATGGATTGGTGAACATTTTTTTTGTATCGTCGTATTCCACCAATTCACCTACATAAAAGAATGCCGTCTTGTCACTTACCCTGGCCGCCTGTTGCATATTATGTGTTACAATGACCAGTGTATAGTTTTTCTTCAGATCATGCAGCAGTTCCTCTATGCTTGAAGTGGAAATCGGATCGAGTGCGGACGTGGGTTCATCCAGTAACAGAACCTCCGGCTCCATCGCGATCGCACGCGCGATACATAAACGCTGCTGCTGGCCGCCGGAAAGAAATGTTCCTTTTTTATGCAGTGAATCTTTTACCTCTTTCCAGAGCGCCGCCTTGGATAATGACTCTTCAACTTTCTGATCCCTTTCTGCCTTTGGTAGTTTCATACCATTCAGCTTATATCCTGCAATCACATTGTCATAGATGCTCAGGTTGGGAAAGGGATTGGGTCTTTGAAAAACCATCCCTATTTTTAATCGTACAAAGATGGGATGCATTTCATATACATTCTCATTATTAAGAATAATTTCCCCCTTGCAGGTCGCTCCCTGTATCAGTTCATGCATCAGGTTGATACATCTGAGATAAGTTGTCTTCCCGCAACCAGAAGGTCCCATCACCGCAACCACATTGTTCTTTGGAATGTCAATATTCACATTCTTCACCACATGATTGGTTCCGAAATAAGCATTAAAATTCCTGCTTTTTATAATTGTACGTTCCATCTTCTTGTTATCAGCTTTGTAATAATGTTTAATGACAATACCGTAAACAGCAGGATCAACGCCGCGCCCCAGGCCATATCATGCCATTCGTCGTATGGACTGGTGGCATAATTGAAAATCATCAGTGGCAAACTCTGCATCGGCTTGGCCAGGTTTGTATTCAGATATGGATTCCCAAATGCAGTAAATAAAAGAGGTGCCGTTTCACCCGCAATACGGGCAATGGATAACATGACACCGGAAAGAATTCCGCTGACACCGCAGGGGACCACCACTTTCAAAATAACCTTATGGTATGGAAGTCCGAGCGCAAGGCCCGCTTCTTTTAAAGAAAAAGGAATCAGTTTTAATGTTTCTTCCGTAGAACGAATCAAAATCGGCAACATCATAATGGCCAAAGCCACACTTCCTGATAATGCTGAAAAGGTGCCGATGGGTTTTACTACCCAGAAATAAACGACGATTCCAATTACGATCGAAGGCACACCCTGCAATACATCTACGGACAGGCGCGCCCAATAGGCCAGTCTCCCGGATTTATTTTCACTCAGATAGATGCCGCAAAGAATACCAATGGGAATGGCAATCACAGAAGCTGTCAGCACAATGAGTATAGAACCGATCTGCGCATTTACAATACCTCCTCCTGCTTCACCCACCGGCTTTGGGATTTGCGTAAGAAATGCCCAGTTGATTTTCGTTATCCCTTCTCTGAATATGTAAACAATGATCAGGATCAATGGAACGGTAATCAGGAATGCTAAAAAGACTATTACAGCCTGTACAACCTTGCTTTTACCTACTCTGTATTTTACGTTTGCATTCATATTTTATTCGTTCGTAAAACGCTTGATAATCCGTTTGCCGATCATATTGATGACAACGGTAACAATAAATAAAACCAGTCCTAATTCGATCAGTGCAGAAAGGTACAGGGTGTGATCTGCTTCTGTAAATTCATTGGCGATGACGCTGGCCATGGTGTTTCCCGGGCCGAAAATACTATCGGGTATCATACTGGTGTTTCCAATCACCATGGTGACTGCCATCGTTTCACCCAAAGCTCTTCCCAGGGATAGTAAAATACCGGCGAACAATCCCGATTTGGTATAAGGCAGAATAACATTTTTTATTACTTCATATCGTGTCGCCCCCAGGGAATAGGCGCCCTCTTTTAAAGGAGACGGTACCAGCCTGATCATTTCACGGCCAAGGGAAGCCGCATACGGAATGATCATGACAGCGAGGATTAGTGAGGCAGTAAAAATGCCGATACCATATGGCAATACCCCAACTTTCATTTCCAGTGATCTCACCAAAGGTACCAACACAAGTAAACCCCAGAACCCATAGATAACAGAGGGAACTGCCGCGATGAGCTCCACTGTATTTTTTAAAAAATTAGAAAGCCACCCCTTGGGATTATACTCTCCCAGGTAGATGGCAATAGCGAATGAAAAAGGAATGGAGATGATCAGTGCCAGGAAAGAAGTAAGCAGTGTGCCGATTAAAAAAGGCAATGCACCGTACACATTATTGACGGGATCCCAGGTTTTGCTCCAGAGATATTTTAATCCAAGATTTTTCATCGAAGGCACAGACTCTATGATGAGTGTGATCATCAAACCGACAACCAGCAAAACCATGGCAGCGCCAACAGCGATCAGGGATCTCTTGAAAATAGATTCCGCCCTGATCATCCCGCTCGAACTTTTTGCCTTCGTCTTTAATTTCTGATCGTTCACATCTATAGTTATTAATTATTAGTTATTAGTTGTTAATTATTAATACGGACATTTACTTCTTGCAAATGGTCAGCACTAACAATTAACAACTAATAACTAATAACTTTAAAGTATCGCTTTGCCGTCGTAAGTAGCTGATTTCAATATTTTCTCAGCAACCCGCAGTGCTTCCTTGGATAAAGGTGAATAATTCAGGGGTTCGGTGAACGCCTGTCCCTCATGAATATTCCACCAGAGTAATTTCATCAATTTGGTTGCACGATCTTTAGAGCGGCTGTTATAATTCTGCTCCTTATAAATCAATACCCAGGTAAAACCAGCAATGGGATACCCATCAGCGGCATCTGTATCTGTAATGAATATTTTCGCATCATCCGGCATTTTCACGTTCCCCGCGGCTGTTACCGAAGCTATGGAAGGAACGATGAATTTTCCTTTTTTATTCTGGATTTTTGCGTAGTCCATTTTATTCTGCAGCGCATAAATCAATTCAACATATCCAATGGCGCCCGGTGTTTGTTTTACCAATCCGGCAACACCTTCATTTCCCTTGCCACCCAAACCAGCCGGCCAGTTTACAGCACCCGCACTGCCAACTTTTGTTTTCCACTCAGCACTTACCTTAGACAGATAGTTGGTAAAGATGTTGGTTGTTCCGCTCCCGTCTGAACGATGGGCAACCAGGATCGGAAGACCCGGAATATTTACTCCTTTATTTATGGAAGTGATGCGCGCATCGTTCCATGTTTTGATTTTGCCGAGGAAGATGTCCGCGATGATATCTGGTGTAAGACTGATGTTATTATTATCTCCCGGCAGATTGTATGTTACAACTACAGCACCGGAAGCCTGTGGTATATGCAGGACAGGGACGCCAAATTTGGCAGTTTGCTCATCATTCAGCGGACCATCCGAAGCACCAAAGTCAACTGTTTTGTTTGTCAGTTGTAATATGCCTCCGCCGGAACCGATACTCTGATAGTTAACCTGAATACCTGTTTTCGTGTTATAGTCCGCGAACATTTTAGAGAACAGCGGATTGATGAATGAACTTCCCGCGCCAAGTAAGGTTTTATCGTCCTGGGCGGCAACTTTCTGAACATTTGTAATCGCAGCTGCTAACAGTACAGAAGCAGCGAGGCCTTGTTTTAAGGATTTGAAGAACGTTTGCATGATTCTTTATTTATGTTGATTTAATACTACTAAAATCCTCCATTATCATAATTCTTTCCAAAAGCAAAGAAGAACGTAAGACGGAATACCAGGTCATGGTCTTTGTTAGATGCGATCTGCGATGAATAACTGTTATACCAGACGTTCGGCATAAAATGAACCCGGTCCGCAGCCTTAAAATCTATACCCGCTGTGATGAAATTCTGTTTGTAAGTCTGGTCACCGGTGGTTGTATAAGTAACTGTAGGTGTTGCCGCATCACCGTTATAAACTGTATGATAAGAGTTGTCGTTATAATTGGAAGTATTTCCTGCATAAGATTTGTAAACGGTCTGGTTAACCTTGTTATTCGGGTTATAAATATCATAACGGGCAAAGAATCTGAGTTTGCCGGGTATAATGTCACCATGTATATAAAATGATAATCCCGATGGGGCTGTACTCAGGGTATCGGTCGTGCCATCAACTCTGGGGGCCACATTATCAGACTTCAGGTTATTTATAAATCCTTCCACGCCGATCGTGTAACCCGTACCCGGATTCATGCTCTTTTCCGTTGCAGAACTGTTCCAGGCCAGGAAACCTTTGATCATCTGGCGTGAATGTTTCCAGGTTGGCGTCCAGTTCAGTCTCTGGTAATCAGCATACAAATCCACCACAACGTGCTTTTGCGCGAAATAGGCCCAAACATCTCCATAAAACCATTTATAAGGTGTATAATCCGGTTTATCGCTGGTGCCGTTTGCAACCAATAAATTATAACCATAGTTTTTTGTAGCCGGATCAAAAACTCCCTGTAATGCAACACCAAAATCATATGAAGGCGTACGACGAATATCAGCAATGGTTCTTTCTATTGAACGATAACTCCAGACTTTTTCAGATATAAAAGGGAAAGACGGAGTAGACTGCTCTCCGACCACCAGATCCGTTCCCTTCCATATACCCTTCCAGCGTATATTCATATTCTTGATATAAAAAGTCATTTTCTGATTTGTCAACAAATCACCGGTAGAATTACCCGCAGAAAAACTGGTAGTTGTGCCAGCTGCGCTACCTACCGGTGGTGCTCCCGGAGGAAAATTATCTTCTGCGGCCAGTAAGAGTTCGGCGGCGAATTTTTTAGAGATATTATAATCGTACCCAAGATAAATTCGACGAAACTGAAACATCGTCGTTTGCGGCCGGATACCTGTATACTGGTTGCTGCCGCCTCTTGTCAGGGAATCGGCATGAGACTTATAATCAAAATCCCCGAAAGCATATCCCCAGAGCCTGCCGGAATTTTGTACTCCGGCCTTATAAAGGGAATCATTAATAAGTGCACTCGGCTGGCCGGTAACGGTGCGCACCGGCGTCTGCTGCGCTTTTGTTGAATTGGAAATAAAAGAAGCGATGATAATCAGGAGCGATAACCGAAGTAAAGTTTTGGTGAACAAACTTTTCATAAAAACTTATTTAGTTGTAATTTGATTTGGCTGTAAAAGACGGACGATCCTATGAATGGAATGTTACGGGAATATGACCAAAATGTTAACAGATTCAGAATTGCTTTCCCAATGGTATGGTAACGGAGGCTTTACAAATCCTTAATAATTTAATAACCCCGAATTTGGGACTCATCAACGAGATGAAGCGAATGCTATATTTGAAATAATCATTGATTTGTTTCATGGCGCAGGGTTATTCTGAAAACCAGATCCGAAGTTTATATAGCGAATTCAAAAGTCTCAAGAAATATGTGGAGAAACTGGCGTTTTTCGACCGCTGGTTTGGCATCATTCCTTTTGAATTTCCTGATTTTGATCCGCATCTCCGTTTCTTCTTTGCAAGAGAGAAAACAGAAGAGCTGGTTGATATTTTTAAGAAGGAAAGGAACAATCCGGGACTCACGCTGAAGAAGTTTCAATTCGATGAAACTTTTGCTTTCAATATAAAACCCGCGAATTCAAACAGCTCAGTATACAGCCATTTTATTTTGTCCTGTTTTCTCGCCCGCAAGCCCACATTTGCTGAATGGATAAAACAAAATATTTCCATCGATAAAACGATTGAAGATCTGCTGGACGAGGCCAATACCGTAATGAATACGATTGAAATGTATTTGCAAAACGAGTATGATAAAAGCTTCAAACAGCAATGTATGTCGGTATTTTACCGGGGTTTTTATGATGCATTCACCAGCCATTTAAGTGGTCCGGGCAAGAAAAGAAAATTTATCGAGTTGTATTTATACGCCCAGGGAATGATCTATGCAGATTTCATTAGCTCACTAAAAACGGCGATGCGAAAAGCCGGGCAGCCGGAGGACATCAAAACACAGGCTCCGCTTGATCTGGCGGGCAAAATGAATCTTCTGAATGAGCTGGGCATTTTGGACTTTCTGACGAAGATGTATTCGAATTCGGGAAGCGGATTATCTTCAAATGACCTGGCCGAAACGATCAGTCGGATTACGGGAGAATCCCCGGAGCAGAAGGAAATGATACTCCATTTGATAAAGAAAATGAGCCACAACAATATCACGACTTCCTTTCATCGTTCGATGGCGGCAGATTAACCAGGTTCATTAAAATTCTAGGCAGAGAGACTTTTGTGTTTTGCGTGTGCTGCATCATAAGCATCGAGCACAGCTTTCAATTCGTTGTTCATTTCAGGAATTCCAAACTCTGGCGAGTTCAGTTCAGCTTCTTCAGAATAAGATTTATCATACCATTTGCCGTCGGAAACAGTCTTATAAAACTTCAGCTTCATTTGTTCCCCTTTTACCGGACTGTCAAAAAAAACATAGTATTCAATCAGCGGTAATCTATTTACAGAAACAGAATACAAACCTTCACGTAATATCACCAATGAGTAAGGAGATTTTCTTACTTTGGCTACCCTGTTTAAAAGCGGAAAATGAAGTTGAAATTCCTGTTGCATAGTGAAGATGTTATTAAAACAGCTGCAAAATAGGCTCCTATTACCACACCCTATATTAAGTTAATGTTACCAAATTGTTTCCTCTGGTCAATTTTCATAATCGAAAAAGGGGCGTGTATGTACATATAACCACTATCGGGCCATTTCGTTCAAAAGAAGGAATTTTAGGAAACATACCGTACTGGTACTTCCCATATCATTGAAAATGACCGCACTAGCAATGGAAGGCGGCATGCATGAAAAAATCGGGGGGCTGTTTGCGTTAGTTATTCAGTTTTTCCAATAATCCGGCTATATATGCATCCGTAATCTCATCACCCCTGTGATCCTTAATGTATTGCTCCACAACGGCAGATTGATCATTGAGCGCCTTACGGATGGACTTTTTTGTGAGCTCAAAAACGGACCATTCCTGTTTTGTTTCATCTACCATATAATAAGTCTCCACATCTTTATACTCATCATAATTCTGTCCATCCGGGGTATAACCATTTGAGGTCTTCTGATTTGCCTTGACGAAAATGTTTTTATATAGTTTATAGCAGGAATATTTTGATCCCTTTGAAATCACCTGCAGGTATTCATTTGCATTGATCAACGGGACCCTCATGAAAATAAAGCCGCCTTTATCCAGTTTCAGACAGAACATATTTACCTGGTCCCGGTTCACAGCAATGGGTTCCTGTTTATTCCTTATTAACAACAGGTTGCCGGATTTTTTGTCATAATTATATAAATAGTCGGGCTTATTAATTACAGAATCCAGCTGATTTACCACGAGGCCCTGTACATAAATAGATATCAGGAACGGTGATCCCACAGTCGGGTCTTTGTGATACACTGTGGGCAGAAATTTATCCCAGCTGCCGGATTCGGGTCCTTCGGGAGCCACCCCTCTTGCGATAGGGATGGATAACACATTTTCTTCGCCCTGATGAGAGATATTATTTTTTTCATATTCGGCAATTTTTGCCGCCTGCGTATCCGTTTTTATATATTCTACCAGCCGGTTGAAGGCGGCCACCTCGAGTGGGTTTGGTTTTGTATTACCTGATTGAGCCCTTAGAAAAAATTGGGCACAGACCATAGCAGAAACCGTAAAGAAGATTTTCGATTTCATTGCAGTCGTTTGATTAAAGTTAATCTTTAACTTTAAAATGACGAAAAACGAACGTTGTAATTGTTAATGGTTAATTGTCAACGTCAATTGATCGTTACAATGAACAATTAACAATTGACAATCAACAATCAAAAATGGATTTTGCAGTAAACAACAACCTGAACCAGCAACAATTCGAAGTACAGGCAGAAGGAGAACTTGCCGTACTGCAATATCGTTTTCACGATAAATTATTATGGCTGATGCATACCGATGTTCCCAAAAAACTGGAAGGCCATGGGGTAGCCTCTTTGCTTGCCCATACCGCACTTGAATGGGCTAAGGCAACAAATATTAAAGTAAAAGTAATTTGTCCTTTTGTAGCTGTTTATCTCAAAAGGCATCCCGAATACAATGATATTGTTGAAAAATAATCATACCATTAACCCTCTTGAACGAAACTTCTGAGGGTTTGCAGATTCGATACTGCATCTCCGATCGTATTATTAAAGTAAGCATATACATCCCTGCCCTCTTGTAACCATGCGTGGATTTCATTTGCCTTATTTTGTAAATGACGAACAGAGTAGGTACCCCGGTAGTCACCTTTCTCCCCATGAAATCTCAGATAAACAAAAGCGGCTTTTTTATTTAATTCGGGAGGTACACATTTTGGCATATCGTGCAATACCATGCTGGCATTAAATTCATCCAGGATCTCATAAATTTCCCTTGCATACCATTGGGCATGCCGGAATTCAACCGCAAGTCTCCATTCTTCGTTCGGATCCAACCTTCGGATGTTCTCGAGCAAACGGTCAAATCCTGAGAAATCCATTTTCGTTTTTCCAGCAAACTGCATCAGCAGACAACCCTTTTTATTACCCAGGCATTGAATGGAAGACATGAACCTTTCCAGATCATTCGGATTATATACTTCTTCGTGGGTAATCCCCTGCCACAGCTTTATAGTAAATTGAAAGCCCTCAGGTACCATTTCTGCCCAGTT
>DASSGT010000364.1:0-3045 GCA_035693345.1 Puia sp.
CCGGGAATTCGCCCCGCATTCGCTCGAGCAGGCAGAAATCCAGCTTAAGTATGAAGTCTACATAAAGAAAGAAAAGGAACTTGTACAGCGGATATCACAACTTGAGCAGCTTTCTATTCCTGAAACCTTTGACTACGACCGTCTTTCTGCTCTTTCCATGGAAGCACTCATCAAATTCAAAAAAATAAAACCCAGGACGCTTGGTCAGGCCAGTCGTATCAGCGGAGTAAATCCAACGGATATTCAAATCCTCATGGTGTATATGGGGCGATAAAATTATTAGTTGTTAATTGTTAGTTGTTAGATATTTAAAATACGAAAGAATTATAACAACTAATAAATAACAACTAACAACTACAGGTTGTATTGTCTGCTGATTTCAAGCATACGATCGATGGGAATGCGGCCCTTCTTCAATAAATCGGGCGACATCAGAATTTCTGGTGTTTCATATTCCATACACAGGTAGAGTTTTTCCAGCGTATTCAATTTCATATAAGGGCAATCATTACAGGCACAATTTGTTTCGGGTGGTGCAGGAATAAACGTTTTATCCGGTGATGAAATTTTCATCTGGTGAATAATACCCGATTCTGTCCCAACAATGAATTCATTTGCTTTACTTGATTGAGTATATTTCAACAGGGCAGTAGTAGATCCGATAAAATCAGCCATTTGTAAAACAGGTTCTTCACATTCCGGATGTGCAATGAATTTTGCTTGCGGATGACGGGCTCTCAATTCGGTTATCTTTTTGACGCTGAAAATCTCATGTACTATACAGGCGCCATTCCACAACAACATATCACGGCCAGTCTTTTTTTTCAGATAGGCCCCCAGATTTTTATCCGGAGCAAAAATTATTTTCTGCGATAACGGAAGGCTTTCGATAATTTTTTCTGCATTCGATGACGTACAGATAATATCGCTCAATGCTTTGATCTCTGCCGAGCAATTGATGTATGATATCACCACATGATCCGGATGTTTCTCACGAAACGCCCTGAACAAGTCCGCCGGCGCAGAATCTGCCAGCGAACACCCGGCCTTCAGATCCGGTAACAAAACCTTCTTGTCCGGGTTCAGTATTTTAGCGGTCTCAGCCATGAAATGAACACCCGCAAATACGATGATATCAGCTTTTGTGCGTGCAGCCTCCTGCGCAAGCCCAAGACTGTCCCCTATAAAATCAGCAACATCCTGAATATCGGCATCCTGATAATAGTGCGCGAGAAGCACGCAATTTTTTTCCTTCTTCAATCGTTCAATCTCGGAAAAAAGATCCAGCGCCGGATCCACCGCTATGTCCAGGTATCCTTTTCGGTCTACCTGCATTTTTGCTTCTTCGATGTTGATAACTGCCATAGTAATTAATAATATATTATTTATATAAATAGATCTACTATTATTATAATGATGGTTATGTGGATAACCGTCCGAAGAATATCATTATTTAGAAATAAATATTATTGTACACATGTATTCACAGAGTTTTCACAGTGCCGAATGTATACTCAGTCTGCCTTTCTAAGTATTAAACATTAGAACAGCCATTGCTGAGTAGGGATAAATACTTAGTAACAGTTTTACAAATAAAAACCGTACAACCAGCCGTTTGTTCACTGACGACAGAAATAACATCCATAATTACAATTCTTTACTCATTCCTTTCACAGAAAATTGGGACAGATTAGGGTGTTTTTCCCCTAAAAAATCCAGTTATACCCCACTATCTGTGTATATAGGTTCCACTTTCTTCAGGTTGTTTCACGTAAAACCGGTTCAGTTTGTTTCTACTACGAAATGGATGCAAAGAAATGCCATTTAAATGAGTGTCCGCGGGCCTTTGCTTGTTTTCCACAGTTTGTTCATAACCAATTTTCATCTATTTTTGCCATCCTCTCAAAAAAACCGACTATATATATATGTCTATTATTCAGAAAATAAGAGATAAAGCAGCCTGGCTTGTGTTTGGATTGATCGCAGTGAGTCTGATCGGATTTCTGCTCATGGACGCCCGTTCTATCGGCGGACGTGCGGCGGCTTCAACCTCCGGTACGATCGGCCAGGTAAACGGAGAAAAACTGGAGTATGCTGATTTTCAAAAACAGGTATCGGAACGCGAAGATCAATATAAGAGCCAGGGATATCCCGTGAATGATATGCTTTCACAGAATATTCGCGAAGAAGTCTGGAAGCAGTTCGAAGAAAATGCGGTGTTGATGACTGAATATCAGAAACTGGGCATTGATGTCAGTGACAAGGAATTGAACGACATGCTGGTCGGACCAAACGCCGTTCAGGAAATAAAAAGGGCTTTTACAGATCCCAACACAGGCATGTTTGATGCCCAACAGGCTGCATCCCGAATCAATCAACTGAGAACTATCTATAAAGCCAACCGCAAATCAGACCAGAATTATGCAATGGCTCAGAATTTCTTTGAGCAGGCATTGCCACAATTCGTAAAACTGAGACAAAGAGAAAAGTATATTTCCCTTCTCGCCCAAAGTTCATATATCCCCAAATGGATGATCGAAAAAACAAATGCCGATAATAGCCAGATCGCATCGGTAAACTTTGTGAAAATTCCATATCAAACTATTGCGGACAGCACTATAAAAATTTCAGACGCCGAAATTCAGAGTTACCTGGATGACCATAAGAATCAATTTGCCCAGGAAGAATCCCGCACAATCAGTTATGTAAGTTTTAGTGCGGCGCCGACCGCCGGCGACAGCGCAACGATATTTCAACAGGTCCAAACCCTCAGACCTGAATTTACAACGACAACAGATGTAGAGTCGTTCCTTACAAAAAATGGAACAGAAACAAATTATACTGAAACGTATACTCCGAAGTCAAAATTGACCGGGTCAAGAAAAGACTCCCTGATGTCACTACCGACGGGTGCAGTGGTCGGCCCTTATCTCGATGGAAGTAATTATGTACTGGCAAGAATCATGGACATTAAAACACTTCCTGATTCGGTTCACGCCCGTCATATTCTGGTAGCGCTGAATGATCCAAAAACGAATCAGCCGA
>DASSGT010000365.1:0-4900 GCA_035693345.1 Puia sp.
CAGACTTCCAGTCCTCCACACTTGTGCTTTAGTAATCCCCGAGGGTTTCGGGAAGTTGGGCCAGAGCTTTGGCCAGTTGATCATCACTGGGAGCTATGCCATGCCAGCCATGGTCGTTCTCCATAAAGTCCACACCCTTACCCATAACGGTATGCATAAGTATGGCAACTGGCTGACCCTTGCCCGTCAGGGATTTGGCTTCTTTTAAGGTGGCTAATAGTTCATCCATTTGATTTCCATTGGTTTCCAGCGTCTTCCAGCCAAAGGCATCAAATTTCTGACGGATATTACCCAGATTCATAACAGAGTCGGTCGTTCCGTCGATTTGTTGATGGTTCCAGTCAACTGTCGAAATCAGGTTATCAACTTTGTGATGGGCTGCGAACATCAATGCTTCCCAGTTTTGACCCTCATCCAATTCTCCGTCACCATGCAGAGAAAATACAATATTTGAATCTTTATTGAGTTTTTTACTTAAGGCTGCACCGATGGCTACGCTCAGTCCCTGGCCGAGGGAACCACTGGCAACGCGAACGCCCGGCAGGTGTTCATGGGTGGTAGGATGACCCTGTAACCGGCTGTTTAACTTTCGGAAAGTAGCAAGCTCTTTTATATCAAAATAACCAGACCGGGCGAGGGCTGAATAAAATACCGGTGAAATATGTCCGTTGCTGAGGAAGAAAATGTCCTCATTTCTACCATCCATCGAAAATTTCGGATCATGTTTCATGACGTCGAAATAGAGTGCGGTAAAGAAATCGGTACATCCTAAAGACCCCCCGGGATGACCGCTGGAAGCACCGTGGACCATTCTGAGGATATCCCGTCGGATTTGCGAAGCAATAGCCTTTAAATCAGCCATATAAATTGGTTTATTTCAGAGTGCGCAAAGCTAATGGAATTTATTTACCCCGGGCCCGGAACATATTAAACTTTTGTTCTAACTTGCCCGCTCATACGCTCAGTGACATTGATAACATTGCTCGTCGGAATGTCTTGAATTCCAGTACGCTAAATCTGAACGAACGAAGGAAAGGTTAAGGCTTGATTTTGGCAATGATAGAAATTATTTAATGTAAACCGAGGTACATGTTTGACGTACTACTTTCTCTTTCTATTTCATTCACCATTACTTTTCTGGCGATTCCGGTAATCATTAATGTGGCGGACATGAAGAAACTTTTTGACGTGCCGGATGCACGCAAAATTCATCAGGTCGCGATCACACCTCTCGGTGGTATTGGAATATTTGCGGGTTTTGTTTTCGGATGTCTGCTCACGATCAACTTTAAATATTCTTCCGAATTTCAGTATTTCATAGCAGCCACGATGGTTATCTTTTTCCTGGGATTAAAAGATGATATCCTCGTGCTTACACCAATAAAAAAATTCATAGGCCAGGTACTTGCCGCATTTCTGATCATATATTATGGTCGCATACAGATTCGTAGTATGCATGGCTTTTTCGGCATCCATGAATTGCCGGAAATGTTCAGCCTGCTGATTTCTTATTTCTCGGTTATTGTAATCATCAACTCATTTAATCTGATCGATGGAGTGGATGGGTTGGCGGGAATGCTCGGGCTGATGTCTTCAGCCCTGTTCGGCATTTATTTCTTTATGAATGCATCAGGCATGGAGCCTTATTATGTGCTCGCATTTTCATTATGCGGTAGCCTGATTGCCTTTCTCATTTTTAATTTTCAGCCTGCTAAAATATTTATGGGCGACACGGGATCCCTGCTGGTGGGCGTTGTGAATGCGATTTTAGTCCTTAAATTCATTGATCCGGGAGATGGCCCTGAATCGGTAAATCCGATTGTATCTTCTCCTGCTATCGGTTTTACGGTTCTTATGATTCCATTGCTTGACACACTCCGGGTGTTTGCTATACGCATTTTCAAACGTCGTTCTCCGTTCAGTCCCGACAGGAACCATATTCATCACCTGCTGTTGGATCGTGGACTTTCCCACCGTACCATCACCCTTTTGCTGGTAGCCATCAACGTGAGTATGGTTGTGTTTGTTTACCTGGCGAGATCATTGGGATGCACCATCTTAATTTTATCCGTTATTGCAATATTCTTCACATTTATAGCAGTCGCTTATTATTCCAGATCGCGGGATTCATTAACATGGGAAACTGATGGAATTGATAAAAATGAAAAGGTAAAGGAATCGAAATTGGTTACCTTTATCCGCGATAGTATGCTGGAACAAAAAAATTAATCAGCCGCATCAGTAAAAAAAGTTGAACTTAGAATTACATCTATGTCTGATGAACTAGACTTTACTTTGGAAGTTGCTAAAGATTCCATGATTAAAGCAATCACCCACCTTGAGAATGAACTTACAAAAATCCGCGCTGGGAAAGCCAACCCGCAAATGTTGGAAGGCGTAACCGTAGACTACTATGGAGTGCCAACGATTATCAGCCAAATGGCTAATGTTTCGGCCATAGATGCCCGGACATTGACCATTCAGCCCTGGGAAAAGAATATGTTACAGCCCATAGAAAGGGCTATCATCAATGCGAATCTGGGTGTAACACCGCAAAATGATGGAAATACCATTCGTCTTTTTATGCCGCCTTTGACAGAAGAAAGAAGAAAAGAATTTGTAAAAAAAGCTTTTGCAGAGGGGGAGCAAACACGAGTGGCTGTCCGGAATATTCGCAGGGATGCAATCGAAGAAATCAGGAAATTACAGAAGGACGGTTTAAGCGAAGACCTGACAAAAGATGCAGAAAAAACAATGCAGGAAATTACAGATCAGCATATTTCATTAGTTGAAAGACACCTGGCATCCAAGGAAAAAGAAATTATGGCTGTCTGATTTGAACTATTGATCTATTGTATTATTAATCTCTAAAAATGCATGTATGAGTATCTTAAAAGAGTTCAGGGACTTCGCACTCCGAGGTAATGTAGTTGATCTGGCCGTCGCAGTAATTATTGGTGGTGCTTTTGGTGCCATCGTGTCCTCGCTGGTAGATAATGTAATTACGCCCCTTTTACTTACTCCTGCGCTTAAAGCAGCAAACGCGCAGGATCTTGATAAACTCACGTATGGTGCAGTAAAATATGGCCTTTTCCTGGCTGCTGTTATCAAATTCATCATCATTGCTTTTATACTTTTTCTGATTGTCAAAGGATTTAAGGCAATTGAAAATAAAAAAGTGCCCGCAGCAGCGGAACCTTCCGCTACTGAAAAACTCCTGACCGAAATCCGGGATGAACTCAAGAAGCCATAGCTGGTCCAATTTTAGATTGTTTTGATTTCCTGCCATAGAATCGTAAACTGCGTTTTTGCAATCAGGGAAATACATTTCATATGAAAAAGATCGTATTCAGTGTTCTGGCAATTCTAAGTATTTATGCCGGTGTGGCGCAGGACAAATCCGTCCAGCAAATGAGAAACGACGCCAACCGGGAGATCAAGAAAGATCCGAATGATACTATTCCGAAGATCTGGAAAACGGGAGGTATTTTGCGTTTTACCATGACACAGGGAGCCCAGGATAACTGGGCTGCGGGCGGGGATAAAAGTACGATCGGGCTGTCCAGTTTTTTTAGCGGATACGCATATTACAAATTGGGAAGACATAGCTGGGACAATACCATTGATCTGGCTTATGGGTTTTTAAATACCACCAGCCTTGGCTCACGTAAATCAGATGATAAGATCGATCTGCTTTCAAAGTATGGATATGATATCGGAAAGAACTGGTATATCAGCGGACTCGTAAATTTCCGGTCGCAATTTGCACCAGGATATGCTTATCCCGCAAATAAGGCGCCGGTCCTCACTTCAGATTTTCTCGCACCCGCTTATATCATAGTGTCTCCCGGTCTTAATTATATGCCCAACAAGAAATTCTCTTTCTTTATCTCACCGGCAACATTAAGATGGACCATTGTAAAAAATGACTCGCTTTCTGCCCAGGGAGCTTACGGAGTCGATACAGGTAAACATGTAAGACTTGAATTCGGAGCATATTCTACCATTTCTTATACAACCAAAATCAGTGAAAATGCAGTATACACAGGCAGACTGGACCTGTTTTCAAATTATCTGCATACCCCGCAGGATGTCGATATCAATTTGACCAATCTGCTCGCGGTAAAAGTAACTGGAATCCTTGCAATGACCCTCACCTTCAATCTGATTTATGATAACGATGTTTCCACCGTCAATTCCGACGGGTCAGTAGGCGGGGCCAAACCCCAGTTGCAGGAATTATTGGGAATTGGTCTTCAGCTGAAACTTTAATGGATTGGATGTGACAGAAATGTCAACAAAAGCCTTGCGCTTATGCTTTAAGCATTACGCTTTTTAACTATTCTTGCAACACAAGTAATCCCATGCATTCCCCTTCATACCAGATCCGTTTATCCCAGTTTGAAGGTCCTTTCGACCTCCTGTTATTTTTTATTGAAAGGGATGAATTGGATATTTATAATATTCCGATTCATAAACTGATCAGAGACTTTCTTGATTTCATACATAAGGAGGAAACCTTGAATATTGAACTCTCCAGCGAGTTCATTTTATTTGTTTCAACACTTATGCGTATCAAGGCCAGAATGTTATTGCCAAGAAAGGAACTGGACGATCAGGGAAATGAAATCGATCCGCGCCAGGAACTGGTGAACAAAGTTCTTGAATACAAACGGTTCAAAGAGGCTGCAGCACGTCTGGCAGAAATGGAAGAACAGAGGATGAAATGGGTTCGTCGTGGCAATCTGCACAGGGAATTGCTTCAGATCGGGGAAGAATCCGGCGAAGGAACAGAAATCCAGTCCATCAGTTTGTTTAAATTGATGAAGACTTTTGAGAAAGTTGTTCAGCGGATGCAGGAACGAAATAATCAGCCCCGGCATACCGTCGTACAATATAA
>DASSGT010000366.1:0-2492 GCA_035693345.1 Puia sp.
GAACCTTTCCAGATCTTTTTCATCATAGATTTCTTCGTGTGTAATTCCCTGCCATAATTTGATGGTGAACTGAAAACCAGCCGGCACCATGTCCGACCAGCTTTTATACGTGCGACAAAGCGGAATTTTATAAAAACTACTGTTGATCTCGATGCTGTTAAACTTTGAAGCATAATAGATTAGCCGGTGCTTATCCCGGAATTCCGGTGGAAAATGAAGTTTGCCGGGTTCTGATAAAACCAACCCGCTTGTTCCCGATCTGAAGACTCCTCTGTACATTTTAAATGATATCGGGAAGGTCAGCAATACTTTTGCCACCAGGTGATCGCAAAATTGGGGTTGCGGATAAACAAAAATGCAGAGTGTGTACAGAGGCTCTGTGAAATAAATTTCCTTTTTCCCTCTGCCGAAAACACAGTTTTTCAAATACAGTTTCCTTACATTCTTCTCTCCAGGTTGCTGCTTTGTTGCTGCCGGCTTGCTGTTTTCCTTCTGGGGACAGCAACAAAACAGCAACAAAGCAGCAACCCAATAAGAATTTATACAGAATCTGGCATAGGTTCAATGGCTCTTTCCGGATTCAAGGGTATCGTTGTGGCTGCAAAAATTTATTACAGAGCCTCTGCACACACTCTGTAGTTCTCCTTTTTCATGACCACATATTTGTGTTGTGAACAGTTGTCTTTAACTTTCAAATCAATCTCCACGATATGTTCAAATTTCCGCTGGTATTTGTTGCTTTGTCCCTTGCAAACAGTTTGTCATTATCTGCTCAATCAGATTCATTGGTCATTCCTCTATGGAAAAATGGCCCGCCGGGATTTGAAAGTAAAAAGAATGACCCTGAGGAAGCCAAAGATTATTGGGTAAAAAACATCAACAATCCCAGCCTGACGGTTTTTTTCCCACCCGCAAACATGGCGAACGGTACGGCGGTGCTGATCTGTCCGGGTGGTGGTTTCAGATTGCTGGTTTTCAAAGCCGAGGGAATTGATCCGGCAAAGTTTTTAAACAAGCTCGGCATTACGGCGATCATCCTGAAATATCGTTTGCCCCGCGAACCGAATTCTCCTTATTCCCTGGATAAACAGCCCGCCGAAGATGCTCACCGTGCTATGCGCCTGATCAGAAGCATGGCCAGGGAATGGAAAATCGATACCAGCCGGATCGGAATGCTTGGATTTTCCGCTGGCGGAGAAGTAGTGGATGCCATTGCCTTTGGTCCCGGAAAAGGAGACCCCGCAGCCGCTGATCCCATTGACCGTCTAAACGGCAGGCCGGATTTTATCATGCAGGTTTACCCCGGACCGCTATTTATACCGGAGAGCGTTCCAACTGATGCACCGCCCGCATTTCTGATAGTCGCGGATCATGATACCTGCTGTTCCGTACCCGTTATGCGGCTGCTGGAAGACTACCGAAAGTCAAAGGCTTCCGTGGAAGCCCATATCATGGCCCATGGAGATCACGCATTTAATATGGGTTACCGTTCCACGCTACAGTCCTTAAAAACCTGGCCGCTGATGATGGTAAACTGGTTGCTTGACAGCAAACTGATCAGTGAAGATCCCGGGCAAAAAAAATGAATTATTTAGAATCCAGGATCAGTGGTGCGCCTGCCTTTCCCATGATAATGACTTTTGTATTGGGTGATTTAGCGACTTCCAGTTGTGCTTTGATACTTTCATATTGTAACTGGCGATCCGTAAGACTTTCGCTGATGATTTTTTGGTAGTCGGCAATTCCCTGTGCCTCCACCCGTTTACGTTCTGCTTCCTGTCTTTCTTTTTGTAATACAAACTGCATTTTTTGTGCATCCTGCTCCGCTGAAATTTTTTGTTCGATGCTTGTGCGTACGCTCTGGGGCAGCGTAATATTCCTGATCAGGAGTTGTTCCAGCATTAAACCCCGTTTTTTGAAATCAGCCTCCATTGAATTGAAAATGCGATGCTGAAATTCGTCCCGCTTGGTTGAATAAAGCGAAACCGCATCATAATAGACGGCGTTGTCACGGATCATCGTGCGTGTTAAAGGGCGGACAATTTTATCTGTATAATCAATACCTGTGCTACGCAAAATATCCGGAGCGGCTGAAGGAACAACTTTATATAAAACAGTCAGATCCATAACGACTTCCAGTCCGTCTGAGGTTAGTACCCTGATCGCATCGTCGCCTTCTTTAGCCCCTTCATTATGAACGGCACTCATCGTATAATTCTGCGTTTTTATATCCAGCTTCTGAACATCCAGCAACGGATTTATAAAATGCAAGCCACTGGCCAGCGTATTATTTTGCACATTTCCGAATAATATCTGAACGCCTACCTCTCCTGTTCCAATTTGTACAATACAGGATGAAAGAAAACCGATCAGGAAAAGCACAAACCCAATGATGCGCATGTATCCGCCATAATGGGAAATGGGTGAGGCTTGATGCCGGACTACAAATCCTAAAACAATGATGAGTAATCCCAGTATGATCAGGGTCATAA
>DASSGT010000367.1:0-2640 GCA_035693345.1 Puia sp.
GAAATTCATTGAAACTTTTGCAGTGTCGGGAACCTGAAAAGTTTTTCCACCGTCTTCATATGTAATCTGACCCTGATCATTTCGATATATTTTAGTTCTTTCATGAATCGAAACCAGGTTATTATTTCCGTCTACCTCACAAACACCCCTGCTGACAGAACCATTTTCAGAAAGTGTTTTAGAAAGATCATATCCAATAATACTGTAAGTACTTGCGTTGCCGGTAGTTGTCAGGAAATCATATGCTTTTACAAATGCGTCTCTCCCGTAAAAATCATCGGCATTTATTACGGCAAAAGGTTCCCGGATAGCTGATTTTGCACAAAGAACAGCATGGGCTGTTCCCCATGGCTTTGACCGATCGGGCGGGGGTTGATATCCATCCAGATATGAATCCAATTCCTGATACACATACGCTGTTTCAACCTTTTTACCCCATTTCGGTTCAAAAATATTTTTAAATTCCTCTGCAAAATCTTTCCGGATGATGAAAACGATTTTCTTAAACCCGCTTTTAATTGCATCATAGATGGAATAATCCATAATTGTTTCCCCGGAGGGACCAAATGATTGTATTTGTTTCATGCTGCCATAACGCGATGCCATACCTGCCGCAAGTATCAATAAGGTTGGTTTCATTCCCGTAATTTTAATGCGAGGCGAAATTAAATAATAAACATAAAAAAGAATAAGAATTATCGTGCCTGATATAGAACCTGATTTAACGAAGATCAGCCGGGATTCATGGGATCTTGGGGTATTCCGGCAAAATGAATTGCGCGTCGATATTTTGAGGCTGGACAAAATTCATTCTGAAATTTCCGGAAATAAATGGTTCAAACTAAAATACTATCTGGAAAAAGCCATGCATACTAACAAGAGTACGATGGTTAGTTTCGGTGGCGCTTATTCGAATCACTTACTGGCGCTGGCAGCGACAGCCCAAATGAATGGATTAAGGTCCATAGGATTTATTCGTGGCGAGCAACCTGCCAGGCTCTCGCATACGCTGATTGCAGCAAAGGAATTTGGAATGAGGCTGGTTTTCCTCCCCAGGATAGTGTTTGATCAGAAAAAAAAATCGGAGACACTGGATAATTGGGTAGAAAATTTCACAGATCTGAATGCTGAAACTATGAGGGTTTCTCTCCTGATACCCGAAGGCGGCGCAGGAAATGAAGGCCTTCAGGGGGCTGAAGAAATTTTATCATTTGTGCCGCAACAGGAATATACTCATGTATGCATTGCTGTTGGAACCGGCACGACGATGGCGGGATTGATAAACAGTGCGCTGCCGGATCTGAAAATCATCGGAATATCGGTTTTGAAAGGTACCCGGGATTTGGAGCCCATCGACATTTCCTGGATAAAAGACAGGTCCAAATTAGGCAGTGTTCAGATGGTCCATGATTATCATTTCGGGGGATATGCAAAATACAACACATCATTAACCGGATTTATGAATAAAACATATGCAGAATCCGGCATTCCGACGGATTTTGTATATACCGGAAAATTGCTTTTTGCCGTTATTAGTATGGCGGAAATGAAATTATTTCCACCGGGTAGCCGGATACTCGTTTTACACACCGGAGGTCTTCAGGGAAACCGTTCCTTAACGCCGGGACTGATCGGGTTTTAAGGGACCAGAATAAGGGCTTCCCTTATCTTTGCCGGGACCTAGATTAAAGATAAGTTCGTGCCATGCGCTTCCTTTTTGTGCTGATTCTAATTTCCTTTTTCGCCCTGCCCTATGCAAAAGCACAGGATACCCTGCCCGGTTTTACAGCCTCCCTGAAGTCCAGCGGGAAAGTCCTGATTAGCTGGCGAAACGGCTACCCCTTGGTAAATCAAATCAGCATTCAAAGATCCACCGACAGCCTTCGCAATTTTACTACACTGCTGACTGTACCTGATCCGCAAATACCCGAAAATGGGTTTGTTGACAGCAAACCCGGCAATTCAAAAATGTACTATCGCATTTTCATTTTGTTTCCGAATAGTAAATATATGTTTACTAAATCCCGAAGACCCCTTTTGGAACGTGCGGAACAACCGACGGTAAATGCTAAACAGGTTTCAGGATCCAAACAAAAAACGGGTCAGGTCCAAACAAAGCAAAAGCAGGTAGTTCCAGTTGCTACCGTAACCCAGTCTGCCGGTTCCGAATCAGGGAAATCCATCGCATCGGCAAATCCCGCAAACGTTACTAAAACCGACCCTGTGCCTCCGGATGCGAAACCGGCAGAAGAAGAAGAGAAATATCTGATTCTCCCAAAAATCGACAACTCCCGGATTTACTATATGATGGATAACTCGAGTATGAAAAAACCTTCGGTAACGAATCCGGGCAAAATCAAATCCCCGACCATCACAGTAGAAAAAATATTGTATGTCAAAAGGCGTGATAGTGTGATCATGCAACTGGAAGGCAACCAGGTTCGTCGTTTTAGTGATTCGCTGGTAAAACAGACAAAGGATACACTGTATTTTGTGAATGCCGATACCCTTCAGATCAAACCTTATATTGAGGTTTATAAAGAGCCCCGGGAAGTTTATAAAATTTCTCCTAATGTATTTGCTGCCAGGGACGGGAATATTACCATCGCCCTGCCGGATTGCAAGACGAAAAAATATTTC
>DASSGT010000368.1:0-4165 GCA_035693345.1 Puia sp.
GGTTTAAATATAGTGTTCATCACCAGGATCAGATAATCCGGCGCCATGACAGTAAAAAATCGCGTGCCAGCGACATCGGATTATGCGCGTATCACGACCTGGCCGACCAGAAATGTCGGTAGAATATAAACCCGGAATCAGATCAGCTTTACCAGACCTGAAAAATCTCCCTCGAACCGGTGAGATACATATCCTGGTATCCTTTCATGGCTTCTTCCATTCTCTTCATGGCCTCGGGATTCTCCTTCATCTTATCCCAGTTTTTTTCAAATGCACCGAGATTCTCGTACTGGCTGACCATGATCACCCGGTTGTAAGCGCCGGTCATATCGGTTAGTACATTTTTTACTTCGGGACTTTCTTTGGTGGCTTCCTTAAACATCTTGGCGAGTTTGGAAGCGTTGCCTGGTTTGGCGACGAAAATATCATGAACAATGATCATAAAATGGCGGTTTAATACATGTAATTTAAAAAAATACCCGGAGGGATCGCGTATAATTCCCATACGGTTTCTTAAAATATTATTTATTTCAATTCCTTCCATTCTTCCACCGTCATTACATCAGCCTGACGTATGAAGATTTTATTCTTTAGTACCCGATGAACTTCCTTAATGACTATACCTTATTCCATGCCAGATCTTTTTTAATCAAAATTTCCAGCTGATCTATTTCATGGTAGCAATAGGACAGAGGTATAAGGCCGACTGCACCAAAGCTGCAATCTATCAATTGCCAGTAAAAGGGAATTCCCCGAAAATGACCTGCAATAAATGCCAGCGGAAAGATCATGCAGCAGGCGATCCTGCCAAACTGCACGATCCACTTATTTCTCACCGGATCTTTGAGGACACCAAAAAAGGCAACCGCTATAACCAAATGTGCGAACCCGAGCCAGTCATACCCATAGGCAAGGAAAGGATATTGCCGGTTCGTTTCCCTTAACGCTGTATATACTTTGCCAATCCAGAAAGAAACGGGGCCATGGCTGTTCCTGAGCAAATGGTTCAGCCAGGCCAGTTCCGTTTCCAGGGCAAAGGCCGTGATGCCGCTGACAATCAGCGCTGATATAAAAAACAACAACCAGTTGCGAATAGACCTTCGGATTTTGAATTCCGGTTTCATGTTTGACTATTTATTGAATCACACTGACTTCAGGTGTTCCGTACCAGTTCACTTTTTTGCTCGCGTACATGGTCAGCGCCAGGATAATAAACAGTCCGATACTTCCGACAAGCAGTGCTGTATCTTCCAGCCGGATCAGCACAAATATGAATCCATACAGCAGCGTCAGCACACCTGTAAATATGCCGGCCGATTTCCAGCTTTTGAAATGACTTTTTGCATAAAAGCCTATCAGGAGGATGGTTCCAAGGGAAGCTATCAGGTAAGCATAGTCGAATGCCACAAACTCACTGATGGCCAGGAGCAGGCTGTAAAAAATAACCAGCGCCAGGCCGATTAATACATATTGAACCGGATGTATGGGTTTACGCTGCATCAGTTCGATGATAAAGAAAAGGGAGAAAGTAAGACCAATGATCAGGATCGCATATTTGATCGAACGATTTGTTTTTGCATATTGATCAGCAGGCTCTACCATGGTAACACCAAATGCGAGTGCTGACTGGTCAAATTTGAAATCGTGTAATACGGTTCCGAAGGGCAGGTTTGCTTTATTAAAATTCCATTCAGCCGTGAAACCATTTTTCGTAATGGTTCTGTCAGTTGGCAGATTACTGCCATCGAAACTCGGATTCGGCCAGGTGGATTCCAGAGTATAATGACTGTTCCCACTCAGTGGAACAAAATGCAGCATTTCACTGCCTTTAATTTTAATGTTCATCTGGTAGTTGACAGATTTGCCAATGTCTGCTGCTGTAATCTGAACAGGCGCAGACAAACCTCTTTCGTTTTCGTCGCCGGTTCCTACCGGAAGCCCGGGTGACAATTCGTTATCCGTTCCATTAAAATGTACGACGAGCTTTTCTTCAATACCCTTGAAGTCAGAAATACCAAAACAGATTTTCGCATCGGACCACTGGACCTGGTCTGCAGTCACTTCTTTGGGAAGATTCAATACGAAATTGCCCTGATCACTGAGTGAGGAACGATATAGCAATACTTTGTAAATGGATCGTTCCCTGATTTCATGATTTATTTTTCCGGCCACCTGTTTGTTCTCCGGAAGTATGAACAGATGATTGACGATGACCAGTGGTTTTCCGGCGCCATCGGTAGTTGTGAATTTATAAGGCAGAAAAATATACGGACCAGATATCGTCTGAGCCATCGCCCAGCGGCTATCTACTTCTTTTACAACGGCTTCATTTCTTTCCTGTCTTTCACGAACCAGATCGCTGATAAAAACCGTGGGTATCATCATAATGCCGATGAGCGCGGCAGTAATCGCTCCTTTAATCAGGATCCGGTTGGACGGATTTGATTTGGGCTCATAATGAGATTCTTCTGTGCTGTTGTACGTTTCCATATTTGTTTTTTTGTTTGTTTTTAAAAATGGTTTGCTGTATTCGAAATAAGTTTCCAATTGTTTCTTAGACAGGTGCAGCGTAATCAGTGATGTGCAAAAAAGAATTCCGGTGATGGCACCCGCAACTTCCAATCCCTGGGATAACCAATTGCCTGAGTGATATTTCCAGGGATAGGCAGCAAAAAAACCGGCCAGACCATAGACAAAGGCACAGGCGCCACAAATAATAATTGTCAGATAAACTTTATTATTATAGGAGTCGACAAATTTTCTGATCAGGGGAAGCAACAGGGCCATGACAACAAGAACGGGGGTCGACGCTATGATGATGGCAAGAAATGCCGGCAGAAAAACATACCACTCCCTGGGAATAAATAACAGGGAAACGATGAATAGACCGGCATCGAGAACCAGGGAAGAAACAAACCATATTCTTACTGCCAGGGCGGTTGTGTTCATATTTTCTTTTATTAAAAGCACTTTGAAATACAAAGTGTATGAGTAAAAAAAATCAATCTATTGAACGAATCATTTTTTCCAGGGCATCCAGGTGTGACTTGAATGCTTTTTTCCCGGATGTGGTAATGGCATAAGTTGTATTTGTTTTTCTCCCGATAAATCCTTTTTCCACCTGTATATAACCGGCTTCTTCCAGTGTTTTCATATGACTGGCCAGGTTTCCGTCCGTTACCTGAATCAGTTCTTTGAGATCATTGAAGTTGCTTCGGTTATTCATAATGAGCGCGCTCATGATACCCAGCCGGATGCGGCTGTCAAAAACTTTATTTAGCTGTTCAATCGGATTCTTCATGTTTTAATCGGCTTTAACACCCTGCAGGTTATCATCGGATACGGTGATTCTGTCATATTTCCACCACATAGCAAAACCATATATGATATGAAGCAATCCAAAACCAAGCGACCAGAAAATGATGCCCTTGCCCGGATACCAGAGATTGATGATACCAAGAATCAACTCGCCATAACCCAGCCATCGCACTTCTCCCATGGTATATTTGCTTCCGTTCACCAGGGCCAATCCGTAAAATATCAGACAGGCTGGCGCAACGACTCCGTACACATTGTTTTCAATTAAGTGCCATATCAAAAAGCCACCCGCTGCCAGGGGCAAAAAAGTATTCCACATCAGTCTTCTGGCCGTAGCGCCCCAGATCGCCACACCTTCTTTTTTTGACTTCAGCCAGGTAAAGAAAATGGCCAGTACAAACGCCGCGACAAAGGTCAATCCTGCAATTAAAATCAAATCCAGTTTCAGTTCCTGAATGGCGCCTGGCATTACCTGATATTCCGTCTGATAATAATGCACGATCCGCTGATGCGCCAGGCCGGCTCCCACCAACGCACATGCACCTGCAGCAATACCACTCCAGCCACTGAGGCTGATAAAGCGACTACTTCGCTCCATCATTCGTTTAATGTCGTGCAGGGTTTCAAGACCTTGTGCTGGATTGCTCATAAAAAAGTACTTTGAAATACAAAGTAAATAACAATTTCCTGTATTCGCAAATATTTCAGCGCAATGTTTTTTAATCAGGCTTAAGGCGGATTTCCATACATAAATACCCTTATACACCATTCGTTCCCTGCTATTTCATTCTTCATATTCATTTCTTATATTTAATAAACCTCAAAAACCTGTCATTATATGCCTGAC
>DASSGT010000369.1:0-2167 GCA_035693345.1 Puia sp.
TTAGACGAGTTCATATGTTGATTTAGAATTGTAAAATTAATGAATTTAAAAAACCTAAAAACGCCTATTTCATTCCGGGGATGGACGCCTGATAAATTACGGTATCTTCCAGGGCCAGGACTTCGCTTTCAGCTGCATCGAATGTTACCCATGCTTCCCCTTTATTTCTTTCGAAGACTGTTCCTTCGGTTCCTGAAATCCGGGCTGTGCCGGAAAAGATCAGGAATATTTCTATAGAATGGGAAATCAGCCTGGCCGATTTCCCCTTTTGAATATCCAGGCGGCCCAATTCAAAATCCGGAGCCGGAGTCTGGTAAATCATCCTTTGGGGATTTACCGTTTTACCTGTAATAATATTCGGCACAGTCGGTTCAAATTTCACGTGTTTGATTAATTCTTTTACGTCTACATGCTTGGGTGTCAGGCCACCTCGTAAAACATTGTCTGAATTCGACATAATTTCCACATTCTGTCCTTCCAGATAAGCATGAGGTAAACCTGCATCCTGAAATACCGCCTGTCCCGGCAGTAAATGCACCAGGTTGAAAAGATAAATAGAAAATATACCCCGGTCAATATGACCGTCATGCGAATAAGTAACAGCTGCTCTGGCAGCCCAGAAATCTTCCTTCGACTTGTTTAATTTTCCGGCGTTATAATGGATGAGGATACGATCGGTAAGTGTTTTTAAGTGCCGGTCAACCTGCAATTGCGGCATTTCCATAACATGCTGGTAAAGTTTTTTATAATTGTCGCTGCCGAAAATCGGAACAAGAAAATGTAGTTCCGGAACTTCACGAAGGATATGTTGTATTGCTTTCGGACTTTTAAACCCATGTAACAACCAGAATTCACTCAGGGCAAGCATCAATTCCGGCTTATGATTATTATCCTTAAAATTCCTCTCCGGCGCAGATAGCTCGATACCCTGATTATTCTCGGCTTCGAATGCAAGCTGAGCATCTTCTTTTGAGGGGTGTACCTGGATAGACAACATGTCCTTTACATCCAATACTTTGAGTAAAAATGGTAGCCTGCCAAATTTTTTTGCCGCCTGATCGCCCAATGTCTGCTCCGGAAACGCTTTGATATAATCCTTCAGAGACACTGGTTTTTCTGAACCGTTATTGAATTCTGCACTGCCCCTATCATGAGTTCCCAACCAGAATTCGGCATATGTTTCCCCTTTTTTCACAGGTATATTCAGCAACTTCGGTAAGTAATAAAACCCACCCCAGGCATAGTGTTGCACTTTTCCGATGATCGGCATCACACGATCTTTACTCAGTTCCATTTTTTTCATTAGTGGCTCAAAGTAAAGCAAAAATGGCCGCACACAATGAATTTGGGAAAGCCGGGGAACAAATGGCAGCTGACTGGCTTGAGCTTCATGGCTTTCAAATTATATGTCGCAACTGGAGATACCGCCGATATGAAGTGGATATCATTGCCATAAGAGATCAGATTATTCATTTCATTGAAGTCAAGTCCCGGCATGACGACTTATTTGGTAAACCGGAGGATTGGGTAAACAGGAGAAAAGGAAGACATTTATTATCAGCGGGTGAAGCTTTTCAGGATAAGTATCCGGAATGGACCTGTATACAATATGATATTGTTTCAATTCTGTTAACACCCGGAGGTAAACCGGATTTGTTTTTTATAGAAGACGTATATTGGTGGTAATGAGCCAGTCATCCAAATCGCATATTGATGTCATGAAAGGTTACCAGGATAATATAGAAGTTCATGAGGTCATTATCGGGAAACTGGAGCGTATAAAAAAATCGCTGGCCATCGCACGTTTAATAACTGTACTCGGAGGAGCGGGATTTGCATGGTATTTCTGGCCGGCTGCCGGAATTGTTTTTTCGGGCATTATTCTCTTTTCAGTCATTTTTATTATTCTCGTTTTCGCCGACGCGGATAAATCAACAGCCATCAGCCATCGTAAGCGGCTTATCCAGATTAATCAGCATGAACTGGATGCAATGCAACAAAATCTTCATCTTTATGAGGACGGGCAAATCTTCGCAGACCCATCTCATGCATACGCATCCGACCTGGATTTGTTTGGGACTTCCTCATTATATCAATATGTAAACAGGTGCCATGCCGAGCAATCCAAAAAGTTATTGTCCGAATACCTGAAGGAATCAACACCCCT
>DASSGT010000370.1:0-2874 GCA_035693345.1 Puia sp.
AGATCGGCATCCGAAAAGTACTTGGCGCAAGCGTTATGTCGCTTTTTACTTTGTTGTCCGGAGAATTTATCGCGTTGGTTGTACTGGCTATGTTTATTGCAACTCCGTTAGCCTGGTGGGCCATGAACGCCTGGGTTCGTGACTTTGCATACCGCACACCGATGGAATGGTGGGTCTTTATTTTCGCCGGTGGTATTACATTGGTCATTACACTTCTTACAGTAAGTTTTCAGGCGATCAAAGCAGCTTTCGTCAAGCCAGCAATTAGTCTTAGAACCGAATAAGTGTGGAAGACTGGAAGTCTGGAAGACTGGAAGTGAAGTTTTTAGTAATAAGTCATCGGTCAACTGTCAACCGTCAACTGCCAACTGCCAACTGTTATCCCCTAATCACCTCCAGCGCAATTTTCCATCCCGTTTTTTCATGGCGCCAGATGCGAATATAACTGCCCAATTTGCCATCTGATTCGAAAGTTCCGTAGGCTGCTGCCATGTCTTTGCCAGGAGAAATTTTTATTCCGGAGGGATGATATTTCAGCGTACTCATTCTGTTCAATAGCATGGCTGCACTGTCCCGCGATGTTACCGGATGATGTTGTGGCATATTCAAAATATATGCAGAACTGCCGTATTTCAAATAAGCTTCCCCTATATTTTGATCAAATGAAACAATAAATTCTTTTTCCTTTTCCGATAATGTTTCCTGGCTGGCCTGCTTACCGGCTCCATATTTTTCCAGTGTGATGATGGTGGGATTTTTATCCAGGGGCACACAGTCGTGGGCGTTGCCAATGTCCATCAGATATTTCCATTCCCCCTGTTCATTTTTACCCCAGAGGGTTGTATACTGTCCGCATTCATCCGGCGGATCCTTTAGTGTTTTGGACCGGTGCTCATAATTTCCCGTTGTATATCCCCAGTCGCCGAAGTTTGATAATTCCGAGTAAGATGGCGACCAGGAGAAAATGCCTTCAAATGCCGGCAGGGATCTCCAGAATTGTTTGGCATCTACGGGTCCGTTTTGTGTAAATTGAAGCCCGTTACTGTCAACATTCGCCAGGAATCCATTCCGGATGCCGGAATCAAGACAGGATTTCTCAAATGCTTTCTCTGCGTCGACCAGGGCATGGGACGCCTGGGCGGACAAATGCATAGATAGGCAAATCGAAATAAGCAGTGACAAATATTTTTTCATAGCAGAAATCAGTTATTCAAATGTAAAGAATATAAATGCGGGAACCTGCTTAATAGCTGTCTGTGAGAAACCGAACCCGAACAGAACGCAACCCTATTTCCTTAAAAACGTATCAACAATAAAGGGTTAACTGCAAGGTATTCTATGCCCGGTTTAAAACATGAAAGAAGGGCCACCATTATCAAAGAGATATAATCTGGAAAAAATTAAAGTAGCCATGATTGTCAGGTCTACTTTATACACTGTTCCGGGCGGTGATACGATTCAGGCATTGCAGACGGCCCGTTCGCTCCGTACGCAGGGGGTCACAGTGGATGTCAAATTAACCAATGAACAGATTGAATACGACAGTTATCACCTGTTGCATTTTTTCAATATCACAAGACCTGCCGATATATTATATCACATCCGAAGAACAAATATCCCTTTTGTTGTTTCTACGATTCTGATCAATTACAGTGAATATGATAAATATCACCGGAAGGGCATTTCGGGTATATTATTCCGTTATTTACCCGCAGATACGATTGAATATCTGAAAGCCATTTCGCGCTGGATTTTGGGCAGGGACCGTCTGATGAGTCTTTCATATGCATGGAAGGGTCAGAAAAAGTCGATTCATGAGATTATAAAAAAAGCAGGTCTGCTGTTGCCCAATTCACGGTCCGAATATATCCGGTTACAGGAAATTTATGGTTGCGAAACGAATCATATTGTAGTCCCGAATGCTGTGGATTGCGCGTTATTCAAATTCAATAAGGACGCTAAAAAAGATCCAAAGCTCGTGATATGCATTGCCAGGATTGAGGGTATTAAAAATCAGTTAAACCTGATCCGGGCATTGAATAATACAAGTTATCATTTGCTGATCATCGGCGCACCGGCTCCGAATCAACCCGGTTATTACCAGATGTGCCGCAATGAAGCATCCAGCAACGTCGAATTCATAGAACATATTCCGCAGCAGGACCTGGTTGCTTATTATCAAAAGGCAAAAGTGCATGTTCTGCCAAGCTGGTTTGAGACAACCGGTCTCAGTTCGCTGGAAGCGGCAGCCATGGGATGTAATATCGTGATCACTGATAAGGGCGATACAAAGGAATATTTTGGAAATCACGCGGTATATTGTTCACCCGCTTCTCCTGAGAGCATTTATGCCGCCATTGAGAAAGCCAGCTTACTGCCGTCGGATGAAATACTCCGGTCAAAAATAGCCTTTTCATACACCTGGAATCTGGCCGGTCAGCATACCGCAGAAGGATATAAAAAAATAATAAATAACTAATGGGGCTAAGAATTGCGATACTCGGGACCAGAGGTGTGCCTAATAACTACGGCGGGTTCGAACATATAGCGGGCCATTTGTCCAGGGGACTTGTTCAGAAGGGTCATGACGTAACGGTCTACAATTCCAGTAAACATCCTTATACGGAAAAGAAATGGCATGGTGTGCATATTATGCACTGTTACGATCCCGAGTACCTGATCGGCACTGCCGGCCAGTTTGTTTATGATCTGAATTGCATATTGGATGCCCGGAGGAGAGCTTATGATATCATCCTGGTGCTTGGATACACCAGCAGTTCCATATGGGGATTCCTTTATCCCAAAAATGCCATCATCATCACGAACATGGATGGGATGGAATGGAAACGCAGCAAATATCCGGGCCCGGTCAAA
>DASSGT010000371.1:0-6135 GCA_035693345.1 Puia sp.
AATGGCTGATTTACTTTCCAATCTTTTGGGTAACGCACTTGCTCATGGTAAAACAGATACTCCTGTTTATGTAGATATTATGGTTCAAAATGGAGAGTTCAGTATGTCCGTTGCAAATTCCGGTGACAAAATTCCTGAAAATCTGATAGGTAAGATTTTTCAGCCTTTTTCCCAGGGTAAAGTAAAAAAAGGTCAGGATGGTTTAGGACTCGGTCTTTTTATCGCATCCGAAATCGCGCAGGCTCATGGTGGTCAGATCAGTGTAATTTCAAATGAAACAGAGACCCGGTTTACATTTACCATGCCCGCAAATTCGGGAAAGATTTATAACTAGCTGAGTACATTCAAAACCTGTACCCAATGCTGACCGTATATCTGAATCCAATCGCAGGAAATTTTTCAGTCGCAGAGCCACTTGAATATACCTGTTTCGAGGAAGACAAATCACTTAGTAAAGGAAATTTCGCTTTCAAAGCATCCAAAACAGCCTGAAGGGTTTCGTTCTGGGTTGAACCTGCAATGTTACCATTTATATCAGCTTTAAATGAATAATAGGTAAAAGAAGGGCCAAACATTTCCGCGTCGATTATGAATCTTTTGCCTATTACAAACTGATAGCCGAGTTCAAATCCAACATTTAAGAGATTGACATTCATTGCCAGACTGGCTGATGATTTATTACCGCTGGAGTCGGTGTGTGTAAGCGTATTGTCCGAACTGAAATTATAATAACTTATATAGGGAGCGAGGTATATACCATGTGGGGCATCATATTTGTTTTCTTTCGGGAGATAAAATCTGAATTCTGCTCCGATTGTGTACCCCGTCTTGTTTTTTGCATTGGTAAAATTTGTGTTCTGCAAACCGATATCAAGTTTTACCGGGAATTGATTATAACCGCCGAATATATAAAGACTTTGATTCCTGTTCAAAACTCTCTCGTATCCCATATGAACAGAACTGGGATACAGAAGCCACGATGAAATACTTAGTTTTACAATATTGGGATGCTCATTTAAATATTTTGTGGTCGTGTCTTTCATCTGACCCAAGCCAGATATACTAATACTTATCAGGATTGTTGTGATAGTAACCAAACGAAGGCGGAGATAAGGAATGAATCTGTTCATTTGAATTATTAAAAGTAAGATTAGATATCCGGCCACAGGGTCTGGTTCATGAAATCAAAATCATCAGAAAAGATAAAGGGAACTGCATTACGACATTCCACTTTAAATCTGCCAAAAGATATTCCAATTTAAATAATCTGCACCACCCCTGTAAATTCAATCAAAGCCGGATAATCAATCATAATATCCATCCATTATCCTGTCCGGCCTACCTGCCGGGCGACGTGATAATGTACCGCGTGGGCGCTGCTCTATTAAAAGTCTATCATACTTTTCATAAGGCTCCATCGTAAGGCAATAAAGTGATTAAATATAGGATTTTATGAAATAGGCCGTGAAATAAAGTTCTTCAAATGGTTGCTACCGCAAAATGCAAATGTCATATGACATTCATTTTAAAGATAATATTTTGATAACGATAGGAGAGACGATAATTCAGATAATGAAAATCATTTCATTTAATTCTTCTGATATTCAAAAGGAGTTCTCTGGGACGTAATGTGATCAATGGCCACATGGCCGGAACCGAATCTGTTGGAAAAACTTCGAATCGGGATAAAAATTCATGAAGAATAAATGCCATTTCTGCTATCGCGAAATTATTTCCGATACACATCCGCGGACCAGCTCCAAAGGGAAAGAAGTTTTTTATTTTTCTATATTTCGCCGGATCAGAAAAGATAAATCGTCCGGGATCAAAGACGGATTCATTGTTCCAGTACTTTTTATTTCTGTGTAAACCATAAAAAAACGGTATGATGATCGACCCTCCCGGAAAACTGAAACCGTTAAACGCATCATCGTTTAAAGAAACTCTTTCAGTCATCCAGGCCGCGGGATATAAACGCATGGCCTCTGAAATTACAGCATTGATATACTCATTTTTGGGGCTTTCAAGAATATTTATGTTTTCAATAGTGGACTTCAATTTCTTCATTACCTCCGGATGATTGGCCAGCAGATAGAGCAACCACGAAAGCGTATTAGCAGTTGTCTCGTGACCGGCAAAAAGCAATACGTGTATTTCATCTATTAACTGTTCTTCCGTCATGACTTCCCCTGTATCTTCATATCGGGTGTTCAGGAGCATGTCGAGCAGGTCATTGTGAGCGCCGTTCTCCTCCTTCCGGCTTGCAATAATTTCTTTCAGGATATTTCTTATCTTTTTTGATCTTCGAAGAACCCGCCTGTCAGCTCCGTTGAAAAAATAAAACGGCTTCCTGAATGGCTCATTTACGTCTTTCAATAAAAAATCCTGCAGATCAGTGAATCCCCTGCTCAAATCATTTACAGTCTGATCTGATATATTGATGTCGAACAGCGAATGAATTAAAACAAAAAATGAAAGCCTGTGCATGTGGGAATATATATCAATACTTTCCCCTGGTGGAATTCCAGAAATCATCCTTCCCGCAGCGTTGATAATAATTCCATAGAGATCCTGAATCTTATCGTGATGAAATCCGGGCTGTATCAGTCTTCTCTGTTTTAACCAGTATTGACCATTTGAAAAGAGTAATCCATTTCCAAATAAACGGGCCGCTGTTTTAGTACTTAATTCTGATTTCTGATAGTTGATGTGATTGTCTCTTAAGACATATTGAATAAAATCCGGATCTTCTGTTATAATTATTTTCCCTCTTCCCCACAGATGGGCAGAATATGTACCGGAAAATTTTTCCAAATTACGAGAGATTACACCGATGGGATTCTTTAAAAATGTAAAGGAAGTAAAAAGGCTTTGCCAGCGATTATTTCCCGGCGGGAAATGATATGTTTTTTTACGTTTGATCAAATTCAATAATGCCTAAGGTAAATTTAACCTATTGCATACTTCGGGACACATGACATAAATCAATTTCTTTTATAGCCTGAAAATCGAGCATGATTGACTATCAATTGTAAAGTCAGAGATCATTCTTTGCAGATTAAATTTATTCTGAATGACAAGAACTCTAATTACAAAGATGTAAAACAGGAAAACGAATTATGAATATATCCATCGCCGGTGCGAGTGGTAAAATAGGATCCAGGATTTCTGTGGAATCGATTAGTCGCGGCATACTGACACCGACATAGCACCGAATCCTGAACAGGTATCAAAAATGAAAATATTAAATAGGTAAGACAGACAGGCTCAAAGAAAGCCGGAATAAGGCGTCTGATGGTGGTGGGTAGGAGCGGGTAGCTGGAAGCGGCACCGTGCATCAATAAAATAGCGTTCGGTCTGGCGTCTTGCGCACTAAGCTTTATTGGCCTGTTTTTAACAATCATTTCAGAGAAGGAGAGAATATTTTGCCAGACAATTCGTTTTCAAAGAAATAAGTTCCCGTTCATTGCAATCATTCGGTATTAATTTTATCTTGTAAGGCCAATAAATCCTTATGAAACAACTACTTCTCATTCCTCTTTTCCTGCATATGAGCGGTGGGCACTGGTTTAAAAAAGCTTCTTATCCTACCGTAGATCTTATGCCTGTACGTATGGAACCCTGGCCCATAAACCTGCAAAGAGTGATATACTATACTGATACCTGTTATGCCTTTCAGTTCAGGGACCAGTCCACGATGAATGCGGTGGCTATTAAAACCATGGATCTGGAAACAATGGAACAATTAAAATATTTCAAAGAAGGCCTCACGGTCCTAAAAAAAGGCTCCAATGGAGATATTGCTGAATTCAGAAACTATTCGATCAAAAAAGTCGGAACAAAGAAAGAAAATTCATGGTATATCCTTAGTTACGACGGCGCTGTAACCAATTTCCAGGAGCCGCAGGTAAACCGTATGATATTTATCATTAATGATTTAATCGCAAGCCAACATTAATTCTTCATTTTAAAAATCAAGACGTTCGTATGAAAAATCTCTTATTGTTCATTCTGTTGTCACCGCTTGCCATGAAGGCGCAATTCAAGATTGTAAATTCTGCTACGATCAATATCGTAGATGTCAGGCAGGGCACCTGGCCGATCAGCCTGCAAAGAATTACAAAACCCTCGGATACCTGTTATGTTCTTCAGTTCAGAACACAGGAATACAATAATTCGGTCATTATAAAGACCCTGAAATTCCGTGATCTGGGTCAGTTGAAATATTTCCAGCAGGGCCTTGCCGCTTTAAAATCCGGTAATAATGGAGATGTGGCTGAATTCAAGGACTACACGATTAAACGCGTGGATGTCTATAAAGAAGGGATTTCTTATATACTGACTTGTGATGGTGGTTTGACCAATTTCCAGCAACCTGAAGCCGACAGGATGATGGCAGCCATTAATAAACAATAAACCTAAATATCTATTGAGGCAACCGGTCACGCAGGAGCCCATACATTGTGGTTCCTGCCAATGCACCGGCGATGACGATAACCATAACAGTGTAACCCTGTCCCAGCAAAACAAAGATTGGTCCCGGACAAGCACCCGTCAATGCCCAACCCATACCGAAGATAGACCCCCCAATCAAATACTTTTTCCAGCGTTTATCTTTTTCCTCCAGATGTATTGGACGGCCGTAGAAATCTTTCAGACGGTATTCTTTAATAATACCAACCAGGATAACTCCCAGAACTACAGCAGAACCAATAATCCCATACATGAATATGGACTGAAAACGAAACATTTCCTGGATTCGATACCAGGAAACAGCTTCTGATTTTGTCATGATAATCCCGAAAAGAATTCCGATAAGAATATATTTAGATGCCCTGAAAATGGCTCTCATAATGACTATTTGAATATATAAGGAAACAGAATGTGCGTAGTAAATAATCCGCCTATAAAAAATCCAATGACTGCAATCAGTGAAGGCAGCTGTAGGTTCGAAAGGCCGGAGATGGCATGACCTGACGTACAGCCACCGGCATAACGTGTTCCAAATCCGATGAGGAAACCACCCCCGAGAAAAATGAACAATCCTCTTCCGGTATGCAGATAATTCCAGTTAAAAATGACTTCCGGTTCGAGGTGACCATCGAAGGGTATATTCAATTTTTGCAAATCCGTAATAGTAGCCGAAGACAATGTGAGCGGCTCAGGCGACTGCAGATAATGTACCGCAATGTAACCACCGATCACAGATCCAACCAGAAACCAGATATTCCAAATTTGCTTTCTCCAGTTAAAATTAAAATAAGGAATCTGCTTCCCCAGTCCAAGCATTGCACAGATATTGGAAAGGTTTCTGGAAAATCCGAATGATTTTCCAAAAAATAAAAGCACAGCCATAATGCCTGCAATCGCGGGACCTGAAACATACCAGGGCCAGGGTTTACTTAAAAGTGAAATCATTCTTGTTTTTCTTAATGGTCGGTCTCTCCCGGATGACCGTTGTATTTAACAGCTCATGGCAGGAAACCTTTCAGAATCCGGCTTTATATACGGCAATGCAATTTAAGTCTTTGGTTTCATGAGCTTTCTCTTCAGCAGACTACGGGTTTCCTGAAGAGATTCTAAATCGGTAAATGCATCTTTAGGTACCAGAAAAAAAGCCCTGCTATTGAAATACAAATGAAAGAAAAAAGGTGTCTCCAGATAACTGCTAAAATCGTTCCAGGCCCAGGCTAATGATCCTCTTTGGGTCTGCAATAATACCTCATTGTCATTAAAATCCATACTGAAACGATCCTGGAAGGTATAAGATTTTTTGTACACGCTCAGAGGCAATATGGTCCAGAATGTAAGAAGCAAAACAAACCACATGATAGAAAACAGCAAAAACGATAATGGCTGGATTTTATGCATATAAAACAAAATAGCACTTAGTATGGTGAAGAGGTTTACAATAATTAACAAGATTTTTATCTCCGGTCTGGAAATAAAATGATGTCTGAGGGCACTCATCACTTGTTTTTTATCATATTGAAAATGTATGATCATTTTACCGGGTAAGTTGTTTTTCTGTTACACTCCATTCATAAAGTATTTTACCATCTTCTCCCACAAATTGAACCATGCAGATTCTATCATTTTTTTTCCCCCGGACGGAGATTCTTGCAAAGTTTCTTC
>DASSGT010000372.1:0-2763 GCA_035693345.1 Puia sp.
CGCTGTCTGATAACTTTCGCATTTGTATAAATTTCAGAATGCCACCATTCATTAGCCCGTTCCGCAGAAGGAAATTCCAGCACAACAATTCTCTCCGGGTTCCAATCTCCCTCCAGGGTATATGTCTTGCCGCCACGAACAATAAATTTTCCGTCAAATGCCGCGATCGCCGCGGGTGTTAACTTTTTATATTCTTCATAGTCTTTATGATCATGAATAGAGACTTCTACAATTACATATGCTGACATAATAAAAATTTATAATGATCAATAAAATATAATTTAATTCAGGATCTTAAAATCACCGGTTCCCCGGATTTATTAAAACGGACGATGGACGATGCACCGAAAGTCCGGTCATCTTGTTGTCTGTATTTTACAATATAGTCCACTCCCTGTTTTATTTCGTCTGCAATTCCGGCAAAATTTTCGGGCGAAGCTTCACCCGAAACATTTGCCGAAGTCGAGACCAGTGGTTTACGAAATCTTTTAATCAGGTGTCTGCAAAAATCTTCCTTTACAATGCGCATGGCAATAGAGCCGTCTTCACTCACGAGGTTCTCAGCAAGGCCCAGGGCGGCTTCATAAATCACAGTAGTGGGTTTGGTTGCTTTTTCGAGGTATTCGGCGATATAAGGTTGTGGACGGCTGGTATATCTGTTTATATCCCTCGGATCCGCTAATAATACAATCATGGACTTTGCCGGAGTTCTTCTCTTGAGATCGAATATTTTTTCCACGGCATCCGGATTGGTGGCATCGCATCCAATGCCCCAGATCGTATCCGTCGGATATAAAATAATACCGCCCCGGTGCAGGGTTTCCAGGCATTGAATGATATCCTCTTCAAATTCCAACGGTTGATTTTCGGTAAAAATACCGAATGATTCAAAATACCACATGATCAATCGTGACTGATTAGCACGGCAGACGTAAGTTTGCAAAAAATATATCTGATGGAACTGAAAGTCAGGATTGAAGAAGTATGGAAGAACCGGGAGCTTTTAAAGGAACAACAATATACGGATGCAATACGGGCTGTTATCGAAGAAACAGACAAAGGAAGATTGCGTGTTGCAGAACCGGCAGGCGAAGGATGGAAAGTGAATGAATGGGTTAAACAAGCCATTCTTTTATATTTCGGTATACAGCAAATGAAAACCTGGACTGTCGGACCTATGGAATTTTACGATAAAATGGAACTGAAAAAAGATTACTCAACATTGGGTGTGCGCGCTGTTCCGCATGCCGTTGCCCGTTATGGCGCTTATCTCGCGAAGTCGGTCATTATGATGCCCAGTTATGTGAATATCGGAGCGTATGTAGATGAAGGTACGATGGTGGATACCTGGGCGACAGTCGGCAGTTGTGCGCAGATCGGAAAAGGTGTTCATCTGAGTGGCGGTGTGGGGATTGGCGGGGTGCTGGAACCGTTGCAGGCTGCACCGGTAATCATTGAAGACGGATGTTTTATCGGATCAAGATGCATCGTTGTAGAAGGAGTGCGGGTGGAAAAAGAAGCTGTACTGGGGGCCAATGTGGTGTTAACACAAAGCACAAAAATAATAGACGTGAGTGGTCAGACTGCGATTGAATACAAGGGGCGGGTACCAGCCCGGAGCGTCGTGATTCCCGGATCATATACAAAAAAATTTCCCGCGGGTGAATATCAGGTTGGGTGTGCACTAATCATCGGTCAGCGTAAAGCATCAACAGATCTTAAAACCAGTCTGAATGATGCACTCCGAGATTTTGCAGTAGCAGGATAACACACAAGTGTGGAAGTCTGGAAGTTTGGAAGTCTGGAAGTAAAAGGACTTTATCACTTCACTAATAAACTATTGTCTTTAAGTCTTAGCCTTAAGCCTTGGCCTTAGCCTTAGCCTTCATTCATGTATTCAGTGTGGCAGTGGTTAAATCAGAAACAAAAAGATTTGGATTATTCCGTTCTGCTTGTTCAATGATGGAATAATCCGACAGGATATCCGCTTTATTCTTCTGGACACAAACGTCATGTTCAAAATGAACAGACACGCTGTGATCAACAGTACGGACAGTCCACCCATCCGATTCAGTAAATACTTCGCGCTTACCCAGGTTAATCATCGGTTCGATCGCGAGTATCAGGCCCTCACGCAATTTCGTACCCGAACCTCGCTTACCATAGTTCGCTACCTGCGGATCTTCATGCATATTTCTTCCCAACCCGTGTCCTACCAGTTCGCGAACAACACCATAGCCGTATTTTTTTTCCGTGTGCTCCTGTATGGCGAATGAGATATCTCCGATCCGGTTACCTGCAACGGCTTTTTCAATCCCCTTATAAAGAGCTTCCTTTGTGACACGAATCAGTTGTGCTACCGCCCCTCCTGGATTTCCAATGGCAAATGTATACGCATGATCTCCATGGAAACCATTTTTATAAACCCCAACATCAATGGAAATAATATCCCCTTCTTTTAATTCATTTTCATTGGCAAATCCATGCACTACAACATCATTTACCGACATACAGGAATTAAAAGGATAACCATGATAATGTAAGAAAGACGGACTGGCACCATGATCATGAATAAAATCCCCGATGAATTTATCCAATGAAAGTGTCGTAATGCCCGGCCTGAGCAATTTAGCCGTTTCAGTAAGTGTTTTACTTACCAGCAATGCACTTTCACGGGCCAGTTCAATTTCCGCTTTCGTTTTGTGGTATATCATGCTAGATTACCGCATTGGTAACCGACTGACGGCCCTGAATACGACCAGA
>DASSGT010000373.1:0-3418 GCA_035693345.1 Puia sp.
TATCCTGATAGAATGGGCCGGTAAATTTTAATTTGAATTCGTATTTCTTTTGCCGGTGAACATCCTTCGCATGCTCGACAGCCGTTTCATACGATGACATTGCGTAATGCGGGTATAACGGAATGGCGATGATCTCTTCTAAATCAGGTGACTTCTTCAGCAACCATTTAAATGCAGACTCCATAGAGGGATTTCCATAACGCATGGCAATAGTTACCGGGTAAGGGACTTCTCTTTCCAATTTTTCTGACAGTTCACGGGTAAACTGTATCAGGGGGGAACCGCTTTTAGTCCATATAGTACGATAAGCATTGGCTGACTCCGGTGCCCGCTTCGGAATAATGACACTGCGCATCAAAATATTACGCACAAACCATGAATCTATGACTCTTTTATCCGTAAGAAATTCATTCAGGTATTTTCTCAATTCATCCACTTCCGTGGAATCAGGCGAACCGAGATTCATTAATATTATACCTCTTTTCAAATTTGCCATTTTGCAAATGTAATTAAGAAAGGATCTTCTGCCGGGGGAAGGTGACCAGGATCAGGTTTTGACATGATAAGAATCAATCCGCAAAATGACAGTTTGATGACAGAAGAATGATTCAATCGGAAACGCACCGATTAATTTTGCGTACTAACATAAGGATGAGCAAGAACCCACCATCAGAACTTTCGCATTTTTTTGTAGCCGGGATAAATTATAAAAAAACGGACACCGGCATCAGAGGTTCCTTTGCTATATCTCCGGAACAATATAACCTTTTGCTGAACCATGCTGTTGAGTATGGCGTGCGCGATCTTTTTGTTTTATCCACCTGCAACCGCTCGGAAATATATGGTATTGCCGAGAGTCCGAATGATCTTATCAATCTGTTTTGTGCCCACACGCAGGGCTCACCGGAACTCTTTCATGAACTGGCTTATCAGAAAAACGGATTGCAGGCAGTTCAACATCTATTTAATGTAGGGGCCGGACTGGATTCTCAGATTTTGGGTGACTATGAGATTGTTGGTCAGCTCAGACAAGCCATGAAATTCGCGAAAGAAAGAGGTTTCATAAATAATTTTATGGAAAGGTTGCTAAATCAGGTTTTGCAATCCTCGAAAGAAATAAAGAATACGACGGCATTAAGCGATGGTACGGTATCGGTTGCTTTTGCCGCGATACAATACATTCGCGAAAATATTTCCCCGGTAGAAGACAAAAGAATTCTATTACTGGGTACCGGTAAAATAGGAACCATCACATGCAAGAACCTGGTAGATTACCTTGGCAACACCCATATTACATTAATAAACCGTACGCCGGAAAAAGCAGAACATCTGGCGGAAGCTTTCAATTTAAGAACAGTTTCTATCGAACAATTACCCGAAGAAATAAGAAATTCTGATATCATACTGGTTGCAACGAATGCACCGGAACCGATCATCCGTTATGCCGATCTGGAAAATATTTCGGGTGACAAGCTCATCATTGACCTCTCCATTCCATGTAATGTTGAAAACAGGGTGAAAGATTTGCATCAGGTGAAACTGATTGATGTGGACGATCTTTCCTTGCTAAAAGATGAAACCCTGCTGCGTCGGGCGGCTGAGGTGCCAAAAGCCCGGGCGATCATACAAAATCATTTTAATGAATTGATGGATTGGTATGAAATGCGGAAACACGTTCCTGTTCTGAAACAAGTAAAAATAAAATTACAGGAGATTCATGGTTCTCCTTTATTTGAGCAACTGGTTCCCGGTAAGCCGTCTTCCATTGGCAGGGATCAGAAAATACAGCGGGTGCTCAATGGAATGGCATCCAAAATGCGACGTGAAAATCAACGCGGCTGCTATTATATTGAAGCGATCAACGAGTTTATCGCCTGTTGATAAACAATCAAAACATGTATAAAACTCTTCGGATTGGCACACGCGACAGCCAGTTAGCACTTTGGCAGGCAAACCGCGTGAAAAAATTACTCCGTGATCAAAATATAGAGTCTGAACTGGTACTTATAAAGAGTGAAGGCGATCTGGATCTGACCACACCACTTTATGCAATGGGTGTACAGGGAATTTTTACCCGTAGCCTTGACATTGCGCTGTTGAATAATCAAATTGACCTGGCTGTTCATTCCATGAAAGACGTACCGGTTCAACTCCCAAAGGAATTAATGGAAGCAGCTGTATTGGAAAGGGACAGTCCATTTGATTTATTGGTGCCGCATCCGACCCGGACGATTCCATATTCGGACAATCATGGCCCGTCTGTTATCGCTTCCAGCAGTTTGAGAAGAAGAGCACAGTGGCTTCATCGTTTTCCTGCTGATCAGATTGTACCCATTCGTGGCAATGTGAATACAAGATTAAAAAAGCTGGCAGACAGCGAATGGTCTGGAGCTATTTTCGCGGCCGCCGGTCTGCACCGCATTGGTCTGCGGCCTGCAAATGCCATAGAACTGGACTGGATGATTCCTGCCCCGGCGCAAGGCGCAATACTGGTTGTCTGCAGAGAAAAAGATACACCTGTTTTTGACCTATGCAGAAAAATTCATCATGAACCATCCGCTTTTTGTGTAAAAATAGAACGGGATTTCCTGTCCACGCTTCTGGGAGGCTGTTCTACGCCGATTGGTGCACTGGCAGAAATGCAAGGAGAAGAAATATTTTTCAGGGGAAATCTGCTGGATCCATCCGGTGAAAAAAAATTTTCAATTGAAAAAAGTATATCCGTCGAACTCGCTGCCGCGCTCGGAATATCGGCTGCACATGAGCTACTGAGTAAGGGAGGAAATGAATTGATTGAAAAAAAGCAACATGTCTGACAGGCGGATTACGATATTGTCTACGGCATCCCTGCCACTGGAGCGTATAAAGAATATTCCGGCATCGATAGATATTCAGGTAATTCCATTTATAGAAATCATACAACGACCAGGCGTAGAATTAATGCCTGTCATGACTGCATATGGGTCGGAGAAACTAAATGTCGTCTTCACCAGCGCTCATGCGGTGAAATTTATATCAGGATGGCTTAAACAAAAACCCGACTGGACAATTTATTGCATTCGGAATGAGACCAGAAATGCTGTCTTAAAATGTTTTGGACCGGAGATCACCTGCAAATTTGCCGACAATGCACTTATTTTATCAAACCTGATGATATCAGAAGGCGTTCAGAAGGCAATATTCTTCTGTGGTGATCAGCGCCTGGATATTCTGCCTGATAATTTAAGAAGTAATGGCATTGATTTAAAAGAACTGGTTGTTTATGATACACACCTGAAACCTGTGAAATTGAAGGAACCGCCTGAGATCTTATTATTTTTCAGTCCTACTGCCGTCAGAAGTTTTTTTTCGATGAACGAAATTTCTCCGGACACTACAGTTATCGCAATGGGTACGACTACAGCGGAGGCACTCAAAC
>DASSGT010000374.1:0-2446 GCA_035693345.1 Puia sp.
ATAGACATGCTGCTGGCTGTCATCATGTAATCATTTAATAATTTAAAAAGATGAAAAAATATATTCTGCCTTCATTAAAGCTTACAGCTGTACTGCTGATCCTTTGCTCTGTTTTATATCCATTACTGGTAGCAGCCTTTGGCCGGTTTTCGCCGGGTAAAGGAAAAGGAACCACTGAAACAGTGAATGGGAAGGTGGTTGGTTACTCCCTTATCGGCCAGAAATTTGACCAGGACAAATATTTCTGGAGCAGGCCGTCTGCCGTCGCATTTAATGCTGCGGGGAGTGCCGGTAGTAACAAGGGCCCTACGAATCCGGATTATTTAAAGGATGTGCAATCTAAAATTGACAGTTTTCTGGTTCACAATCCGGGGGTCAGGAAGGAAGATGTTCCTGTTGAGCTGGTCACTTACTCCGGCAGTGGGTTAGATCCCGATATTTCACCGAAAGGTGCTTACGTTCAGATTGCGCGGATAGCCAAAGTCAGAAATATCCCGGAAGAAAAAATCAAATTACTGGTTGATCAGCATGTCGAAAAATCATTTCTCGGCGTACTCGGGCCCGAAAAAGTAAATGTGTTGAAATTGAATATTGATCTGGATAATCTCGGAACAAAATGATTTGACTTAACAATTAGCCTATGAGCCGAGGTAATATTTTACTTATTGACGACGAGGAGAAATTACGTCATTTGCTGAAGAGGATCATCAGCCTGGAAGGATTTATTGTGTATGAAGCTGAGAGCCTGAAAGCCGGTCTTCGTCAATTGGAAAAAGAACCGATTGAAGTTATTTTATGTGATGTCAGACTGCCTGATGGCGACGGAGTGGAATTCATCGATAAAGTCAAACTCAAATATCCGCAGGTTGAAATAATCATGCTCACCGCGTATGGTAATATCGCCGCGGGTGTTCAGTCTATTAAAAGTGGTGCTTTCGACTATCTGACAAAAGGCAACGACAATGAAAGAATTATTCCTCTGCTGGACCGCGCCATGGAGAAAGTGAGGTTGCAAAAACGGGTTTCGCAACTTGAACAGCGTATTGAGAAGAAATACACTTTTGAGAGTATTATCGGACATTCTGAACTTATCCTGAATGCTGTTTCTCAGGCGAAAAAGGTTGCACCCACGGATGCCACGGTATTGTTGCTGGGAGAAACGGGCACGGGCAAGGAAGTTTTCGCACAGGCTATCCATCACGCCAGCAGGCGATCGGGCAAACCCTTTGTCGCCATTAATGTCAGTTCCTTTTCGAAGGAGCTGCTGGAAAGTGAATTATTTGGTCACCTGGCAGGTGCCTTTACGAATGCTATGAAAGACAAGAGGGGGTTGATCGAAGAGGCAGACGGGGGAACTTTGTTTTTAGACGAGATCGGCGAAATGGCATTTGACCTGCAGGCGAAATTATTACGTGTGCTGGAAACAAGTGAATTTCTAAAGGTTGGTGATACAAAGCCAACCAAAGTGGATGTTCGCTTAGTGACTGCCACGAACAGAGATCTCGAAACGGAAGTCAGTGATGGAAAATTCCGTGAAGATTTATTTTACCGTCTGAATTTATTTACGATCGAGTTACCATCCCTTCGTGCGAGGAAAGAAGATATTCCTTTACTGGCTGACCATTTTCTTCATTTGTATGCTGCAAAAACAAATGGCAGGGTATCAGGCATGGATAAAGAATTTATCAACCGGCTAACGGAACATGAATGGAAGGGAAATATCCGGGAACTGAAAAATGTTATAGAGAGAGCCGTTATATTGGCAAACAACACGGAACTCACGGTGTCCAACCTGCCGCTTGACTTTCAGTCATTGCAACACAGGGGCCGGACCCTGTCTGCTTTTGAGCTTGCCAGTATGGAAAAACTGCATATCCAGCGTGTACTCAATCATACAAAAGGTAATAAAATGGCGGCGGCGAAATTATTGAATATAGGCCTTACAACATTATACAGGAAAATTGAAGAGTATCAGCTGGCTCCATAAAGGAATGCAAATAAAAGTGTCCGATTATGACAGGAATATCAACGAATAACAAGCCGGTCACAGACAAAGACGCTGATGAATTCCTGACGCTCATACGTAAATCGCGCAGAGGCAAATTCAAAATATATATTGGAATGAGTGCTGGTGTAGGCAAGACCTTCCGCATGCTGCAGGAGACCCATGCTTTACTGAGAAATGGCGTTGACGTAAAGATCGGTTATATCGAAACACATAACCGGAAAGAAACGCATGATCTCCTGGAAGGCTTGCCTTTAATACCCCGCAGAAAATTATTTTATAAGGGTAAGGAACTCGAAGAATTTGATGTGCAGGCAGTCCTGAACCTGCATCCGGAAATTGTTGTTGTGGATGAACTGGCCCATACCAATATTGAAGGCAGCAAAAATGAAAAACGATGGCAGGATGTGATGGACATACTGGATGCGGGCATTAATGTAA
>DASSGT010000375.1:0-2158 GCA_035693345.1 Puia sp.
CAAATGAATGTAAAACACTGAATTGCTGGTAGCTCGTGTACCGGTTGATGCCAAACACAGGCGTTGTATAATCGATTCCCCTGGTAAATCGCCCAAGAAAACCAAGTAAAATACCATCGTCCGGATTATAACCGACGTCGATGAAAGGTGTAAAGGCATTAAATAAATTCCCGGGGCGAATGACTGTGTTGGAACTATCGTTTGATAAATGCTTTTTAAATCTTGTGGTATCGCCAAAAAATTGCGTATTGTATTTCCTCTCATAAACAGGCACTTTCTTATCTGATGCGATCATATTATATCTCTTCTTTCCATCATAGCCACTGAATCTTAGTCTGATCGGCGTCTCCTGATTGTTTATGATCACGCTGTCATCGCCGCCACCCGTAAAAAATCTTATTTCTTTCGTATGCGCCGGAAAAAATGTTTTTGAAAACAGGGGTTGCCTGACTTTTGCCTGTTTGGAAAGTTTGTAAATGTCCACCTGCATGGCTCCATTCAGCGTGTCCTTGATTTCGAACAATTCGCCTTTATCAGAGGTTTGTATAAATACACTCTTGTTCAGGAAATAATAATATTCCGACATCGCCCGTGGAAGGTCGGCCCGCCTCGATTTCAGGATCCGAAGCAACTCTTCATGCCGCAGCTTATAGGATGACGCAGGTAACTGGCTAATGGCATATTCCAACACGCTGTCAGTAACCGCTGCCACAAAATCATTCGTAATTTTCATCCATTCGTCATAAGTGCATTGATTCAGGAACCGGGCATTCAACAAAGTACTCGTGAAAAGCAGGGTACCGACACTTCGGATCTTTGGATTGAATCCTTCAAAGAAAGGCTGTACATAGGGCCTGGATTCAAAGTAGGGAAATACCCCCTGGTTAATATAGAATACCTGGTCCCTGTCCCGCGGGATCGCGGTATATTTCACACCTTTCTCCTGATCCTGCGGCATGAAACGCCATTGGTCACGATGCCTGTCCCAGTCACCGATGAAAACATCCAGGATACGCGCTTTCAGAAAGGCCGTGCTGTCAAAACTGTTATCATTATCGGCATTTAAACTCGCCATCAGGTCAAAATAATTGACTGATTTACCACCGGGCTCCCGTTCCTCCACCAGACAGATTGTTCCGGCAAATTCTTTTGAATAGGATCCCAACACTGAATCCGGTGCAATGATTCCGATCACAGGAACTGCATGAGGAACACCCACCGCGTGGGCAATGGGGGGAACTACCAGAGCAGAATAGGGATGCTGGGCAGACATGGCATCCACAACGATGTCCTTTACAAATGTTTTTTTCAGATACGCAGGAAGAATGGTTTCCGGATACTTTTCTACACTGCGCACGACCCATTCCTGCCCATTTTTATCTTCCATTCTCAATGTGTGTGTCTGATTTCCACCACCCTGTTTTTTAACCTTAAGGCCTCCCTGAAATGTTGATAATCTGATGACGGGTAAGCGGGTTTCCGCATTCCATTCCTTTCGATAATTTTCGCCAAAAAAAGTCCGGTGCAGCTTACTTACATTATCAAAACCCGGATGCGCCCGGCCCTCGGAACTGTCCGGCAGATAAAAATCATTTTTAGAATCCGGTATTGCTATTCGAATGGAATCCTGCGCATAAAGCAATGTAGCCGGGCAGGTCAGGAAGATGATCAGGGGTGTTAAAACAAAAATCAGGTTGTTTCTGACAACATGGTTCTGTAGAAATATCTTTTGGTTTAGTCGGCTCATGACAGCTTTTACATTCACCTGTTATTGTAAATGGCGATCACAGAATCAGTAGGCCAAAAAGAAATACCCCGTAAGCTTTAGAAAGATAATTAAATTTTTTCACCAAAAGCCACCAGATCAAATTACCAGAGAAAAATCGCCGGTATTGAATCACGAACGGTCGATTCCTAAATCATTTGAGCAGCTCTCAAAACCTCACGAGTTTCTATCCTGACTGACATAACCGGATACCCCTCTGCTTTCTCCCGACAACAAAAGAATCACCGCAGCCAATGCACCAAGAAGTATCGGAGCGCTGATAAAGCGGGCCTGTCCGGCCTGCAGATGGGTGGTTACGGCTGCAACGGTCCATATAAAAACCCCGTAGATGGTTATTTTACGGAATCGCGGAATCAATAGCCCAATGGCCAT
>DASSGT010000376.1:0-2153 GCA_035693345.1 Puia sp.
AGTTGAGTTTTATCAAGAACATGTTTGATAAGTCCTCCAGAGGTATTCTTTTTCCGAAGGAAACCATACAGGCCGTAGCGCCACGTCTTATTGAGCTAAATCAGAAACATGGTTTTGATTCAGTGCTGGAACTGATTTCCATCCTGCATGACCTTTCCATTTCACGAAACCTCCGGATACTTTCTGATTCTGCTTTTACGAATGAACAATTTTCATACAACAGCCGACGCATCGAAAAGACCTTCGACTACATGAACAAAAATTTTGACCGGACCATTACTTTGTCGGAGGTTTCCAAACTGGCCAATATGAGCGATGTTTCATTCAGCCGTTTTTTCAGACAGCGAACAGGCAATACGTTTATTGACAGTCTGACAGAAATCCGCCTGGGCCATGCAAGCCGCATCCTGATTGATTCCACGAACTCGATTGCCGAAGTGGCGTATCACTGTGGCTTTAACAATATTTCCAATTTCAACCGGATCTTCAAAAAGAAAAAAGGATGTACACCACGGGAATTCCGTGAAAGTTTTTCCGGAACACGCATTTTCATTTAATTTCCTGCCATCTTTGTTCTTCAATAAAAACATTATGAGTTACTCTTTCCGGGACGACCGTTACGATAAAATGCAATACCGCCGCACAGGTAAAAGCGGTGTGCTCTTACCTGCTGTATCACTTGGCCTCTGGCATAATTTCGGAGATATTGACAATCAGGAAACAGCGCGGGAAATTTTACGGCTTGCATTTGACAAGGGCGTCACACATTTTGACCTGGCGAATAATTATGGTCCGCCGCCCGGATCTGCGGAAGAAAATTTCGGAAGAATATTCAAGCAGGATTTTGCAGCGCATCGTGATGAGCTGATCATTTCCAGTAAAGCCGGCTGGGGGATGTGGCCGGGTCCTTATGGTGATCATGGATCAAAAAAATATCTGGTGGCGAGTATGGATCAGAGCCTGAAAAGGATGGGGCTTGAATATGTTGATATATTTTATCATCATCGTCCGGATCCTGAAACACCACTGGAAGAAACCATGCTGACACTCGATCTGTTTGTTCGACAGGGAAAAGCATTGTATGTAGGAATTTCCAGTTATAATCCAAAGGAAACGAAAGCAGCCATTCAGATGCTTCGTGAGATGGGAACACCCTGTCTGATTCATCAGCCAAAATATTCCATGTTCGACCGGTGGGTAGAGGACGGGTTACTGGATGTGTTGGAAAAGGAAGGAGTGGGATGCATATGTTTTAGCCCGCTGGCACAGGGACTTCTTTCTGACAAATACCTTAAGGGAATTCCGGAAGGATCGCGTGCACTCAGCCATCGTGGAAATGGTGCTATTGATGAAACAGCCATCACCCCGGAGAAAATCGCCAAGGCAGTGAAGCTGAATGAAGTGGCGAAGAAGCGTAATCAGAATCTCGCACAACTCGCGCTGGCATGGGTTCTTCGACATGAGGCTGTTACTTCTGTGCTGATCGGGGTGAGTAAACCGTCGCAGGTAACAGATTCTATCGGATGCCTGGAAAATCTTGATTTTAGTCGCGCTGAACTCGACGAGATTGATAAAATTTTGCATTCATAACAAATTGGCCACTTTCCTTCATTTACAATTTTGGAATATGAAACTATAAAAATGTGTAAATGAGGGAATGAAATATAAAATTGAATATGGAAATAGGTAAAGGAATATTTTAATTATAAAACCACCTCCAAACTTCCAGTCTTCCATACTTCCATACTTGTGTTAGAATGCCTCTCCCAAGTTTACGAAGAATCCGCGGGATCCTTCCCGTCCGAATCCATAATCAATAGCGATATTGGTGCGGGAATATTTATTGAGTTTTATGCGGAGTCCGATGCCTCCGGCAGGAGCAGGCACTCCGAACTGCCAGGTATCGATATTTGAAAAACTTTCGAAGTTTGTAAAAACTACCATGCCGAATAAGCCGTTTCTCGTCAGTTGGATTCGATACTCTGCTTCCGCGTCCAGCATATTATTACTTCTGAATCTTCCCTGAATATATCCTCTGCCCGTATTAAATGTTTTGTCCCAACCCGTACTGGGAAGCATCAGGTAGGGTGGTGTACCACCCAGGGTCAGCCAGTTATAACTCCATAAGGCAAGTATATTGGGTGAACTGCGTG
>DASSGT010000377.1:0-2563 GCA_035693345.1 Puia sp.
CTCCCGCAAAATGGCGACAGATTTCTTCGGAAGTCCTGGTGCTGCGATCGGAAAGACCATCCGCTATGAAAATAAAAAAGATTTTACGGTGAAGGCCGTATTTGAAGATCTGCCACCACAGGTATCTACACCATTCGATTATATCATCAGCTGGAGCGCCTTCGTCGAAGAGAATGGATGGGCAAAAGATTATGGAAGTGTTGACCCGCGTACAGTTATTCAATTGAGAGAGGGCGTGAATGCTGCGGTAGTGGAGAAAAAAATAAAATTCATACTGGATAAATTTAACACAGAACTGGGAAAGGATAACCGTATCGAACTGGGCCTTCAGAAATTTGATCGCTACTACCTGCATTCGGAATTCAAAAACGGATATCCCGTAACAGGCCGTATCATTTATGTACAGCTATTTAGCCTGGTCGCCATTTTTATTTTACTGATCGCCTGTATCAATTTCATGAACCTTACGACTGCCCGTTCCATGAGACGGGCCAGGGAAATTGGTGTGCGCAAAGTGATGGGTGCATTGCGATCTGTACTAATTCCTCAGTTTATCGGGGAAGCGGTTCTGATAGCCTCAATCGCCATGACCGGTGCGCTGATCCTGACCAGCCTGGCCTTACCGGCTTTCAATCAGCTGACAGGAAAACAAATCGATATTCCATTTGTACAATTCAATTTCTGGTTCAGCATACTGGGTCTCTGTCTGATCACCGGAATTTTTTCAGGAAGCTATCCCGCTTTTTATTTGTCGGCCTTTAACCCGATCCAGGTATTGAAAGGCACACTGAAATCAGGTACCGGTGCAGCATGGTTCCGTAAGGGGCTGGTAATATTTCAATTCGTGCTTTCGATCATCCTCATTATTTCCACCATCCTCATCTCGCGGCAGATATATTATGTGCAGCATGCGGATATCGGATACAACAGGGAAAACCTGCTGTATATTCCGGTGGAAGGGGTGCTGGGCGCCAAGATTGATGTGTTCAACGCAGAAGCATCCATCCTTCCCGGTGTAAAAAATGTGAGTGAACTGACAGAAGCTCCCACAGAGATGAATAATGGGACGCTTTCCGTTGGATGGTCCGGAAAAGATCCCCGCCAGACCGTTCGTTTTATACAGGATGAAATCGGGCCGCATTTCATGCGCACCATGAATCTGACAATGGTGGCGGGAAGAGAATTTCCATCAGATGGAACGTATGATTCTGTGGGCTGCATCCTCAATGAAACCGCTGTGAAACTAATGGGATATAAGGATCCGGTGGGCAAGCCGGTTTTTCGCGGTAACTACCGGTGTCAGATTGTGGGCGTCGTGAAAGATTTTCATTTTCATTCCCTGCACGATCCCATTATGCCTCTCATACTGGGTATGGGAAATTCCGGCAGGCAAAACCGGTATGCAACTATATTGATCCGCACGGAGGCAGGCAAAACCAAAACGGCGCTGGATGGATTGAAAAAATTATGTAATGAACTCAATCCGGCTTTTCCGTTCAGTTATAAATTTTCAGATGATGAATATGCAAAACTTTATAAAAGCGATCAGGTGATCGGTCATCTGTCCGTAATATTTGCCAGTCTTGCGATTTTCATATCCTGCCTGGGATTACTGGGACTGTCGATCTTCACGGCTTCACAGCGTGTAAAGGAGATTTGCGTTCGAAAAGTATTGGGAGCCAGTGTTGGTTCCTTATTTACTTTATTATCGAAAGAATTTCTGATACTGGTGGGACTGGCATTCGCCATTGCTGCCCCTCTGGGATGGTGGGCAATGGATAACTGGCTGAACAATTTCGCATATCGTGCACCTGTTCCCTGGTGGGTATTTGGCGTTTCCGGTTTGCTGGCAATGATGATCGCGATGGCCACGGTTTGTTTCCAGGCGCTGAAAAGTGCACATGCGAATCCGGTGACCAGCCTGCGCTCTGAATAAGATGGAGGCAAGAGGGCTGGACGAAGGAGGAAGGAGGAAGGAGGCAGGAGGGTCGAAGTGAGATAAAAAATAAATAAAATAGCGTATGACGCGAAAGAAATGAGATGTATGTCTCAAACTTCACGCATCACGCTTCAAGCTTAAAAAATGCTAAAGAATCATTTAAAAATCGCGTGGAGAAATCTTGCAAATAACAAGACAGATTCTGCAATTAATATTATAGGCCTTTCCATTGGAATGGCGGCCTGTTTGTTGATCCTCGAATTTGTGAGTTTTGAACTCAGTTATGACCGGTTCAACAAGAACGCGGATAATATTTTCAGGGTTACGAACGACCGGTTCCAGCATGGCAAACTCGTACAACATGGCACCATTACCTATTCTGCTGTGGGGCCCGCCATGAAAAAAGATTTTCCTGAAATACTGGCCAACACAAGAGTCGAACCATTGGGATCCATCATTCTTTCTGATAACGAAAAAAAGTATGAGGTCAAAAATTCAATGGCTGTCGACGACGAATTCCTTTCCGTCTTTACCTATCCGCTGATCGCCGGTGATGCGAAGACCGCTTTACGTGAACCCAACAATATCATTCTCTCTGAAACACTTGACAGAAAAATATTTACT
>DASSGT010000378.1:0-3268 GCA_035693345.1 Puia sp.
CTGAATGTGGCGGCCGTTTTATTAAACATATGACCGATTATGATACATGGCTGTTGTTCCCATCCGGTGAGTGTGGTGGCGAAGCCGAATTGATTGAGTACACCAAAATTCCAGGCTACGTTCCATCCAAGACCGGCATAATTACGATCGTCAATTTTATAATTCCAGTAAGGACCGAGATAGATCCGGTTAGAGATAAAAAGACTTTGCAGACCCGCCTGAAGATTAAATCCTTTGGGAAGAGTATATTTCCCCTGATAAAAAAACATGGGAGCCGTCACGTTATCGAGGGTCCAGTCCTTGGGTGTAACTACATATAATACTGAAATTGAAGAGGAGTAATGACCACCCGGCAATGGTTGCGGGAGAAAAAAACTGGCTTTGTGAATGTCAAAACTATCTTCCTCTTTTTTCTGTCCAAAACCCGAAAGGCATGAAATCAGCAAACTGAAAATCAGTATGGTCCTGTATTTGCTTTGATTACGGCATGTATTCACTAAATATTTTTTTATTACTTTAAGATCAGTTTAATCATTTCAAAAGGATCGGACACGAGGCAACTTTCAAAATCTGAAGTGGGATTAACCTAACAAGCAGCTTTGTAAAGGATCGATTTGGTAATAACGCAATTTATCCATTCTTTTAACAACTAGCATGTACCCAACTCATTTAACCAATAAACGGAAAGTGCTGAATGGATCAGGCTACTGTAAGGAAAGGGATTTTGGAATACTTGAATCCTTTATAAATCTGATCCACCAGCTCGTCATCAAGTAAAAATCTGCTTAGAAATTCTTTTGAGATCCAGGCTTTATTGAGAGGATGATTCTTGAGTGATTTAATTAAATTATCAGCCTCTGTCTTTCTGCCCATATGGCATAAGGTAGCAACACGTAAAATAATATTCAATCCGAAGTCCGCCATAACCATTTCATCAGAACATGCAAATGCAAGGGAATATTCTTTTTGTTTAAAATGATATAAGCTCAAAAAGAATTTAAATAAGGCCGGGTGCGACTTATTCCGGCTCATTGAATTGAGGATCAGCTCTATACCGCGCTCATATTCCCCCGCTACAATCATCAGACAGCCACATATACCCATAATGCCAACTGCATTAGGATTCAGGCTGATTGTATGTTCCAGTTCATCCAGTCCGGCCCGCTTGTTTTGCAAAGACATGTGGGCCATTGACAGAGCAATATGTCCATGCTGACTCAATGGATTTATTTTCAGGGCGGTTCGTGCTGATCTCAAGCCCTGGACGATCGGATTTTCGCTGGTGGGCTGATCAAATAAAAATGCCAGCAGGGACAGTTGTCCCAAAAAAGCCCAGGCCAGTTCATCTGAAGGATTTTTTTCAGTTGCATATTGCATGGCTGCATAGGCTTTTCTGAAGACCTCCTCGTTAAATCTTGAATAAAATATATTATACCAGGACTGTGTCGTTAAATATGTCGTCCCTGATTTACTTTTCGTAAGGCCTTTGGACATTTGCTGTATGATGATTCCATTGAAATCACCCAAAACAGCGATCACGGAACTTACAATATTATCTCCGACCTCGAAAAGATTGGAAGAATTATAATTGTGATGAAGTAATTCAGTCCAGATCTGTGCCCCTGAATGTGTTTCTGTAAGTTGAACCGCTACCCGCAATCTCTTCGCTTCAAACTGGACATTCCCGGTGATCATATATTGAGCGCCGAATTGGGTGGCGATTTCCTGTATGTCTCTGTTTCTGAGCTGCTGTGTTGCGTAATAGGAAATGACAGAAAAATCGGGAAACCTACCAAACTCCGCACATAGTTGCTGGCCCAGGTTATCCGTAAATGCCTGCCGGGAAATATCCGTTTCAAATGTCCTGAAAGGCATCACGGCCAGTGTAATGGAATCGGTAAGCATTTCCTGTACAGGCTTTGGATCAGGTTCCGGGCCCAAAGTTTTCAGGGATTTATTTATGAATACCGGAACATAACTGCCTTTTGGCACGGTGATCTCAATTTCATCAGCGATGCCCGGTTCCTTATAATAATAATTTAACGCGCGACGGAGTCTGCCCGCATGTATGCGAACGATGGCATCCTGCTGGGGTTTAAAACTGATGGGTTTATTTAAAACATTGATAGCTATCGTATACTCCTTGATCGTATTGGATCTGCCGCCCAGTGTTTCATCTATGATATACGTCAGAAAACGCCTGAGTATATCGGAAACCGCAAATTCCGGACAAAGAAATATTTTATGAAGCTGCGCGTATATGGCGTCTTCCGAAAATGACTCGAAAGTGCCGGCTATAGTTTTGGTACTCATTGGATGAGGTTTTACAGTTAAATACCTGATTAGCCAATCTTTGCGCTACCAATAGAGTACCTTGAGTAAACGGGAGCCGGATTTCAAATTAAAAATACGGAGAAAGGATATATTAACAATGAATTATACAGGTTAGTTTATAACGAGAACTATTCATGAACGCACTTCAAACCGAACTGGGCCTGATTAAAAACAGGTTTCCTGATCACAAGGCTGTCATTGACATTTTGTACAGAAGTGATACTGATTTTAAATCCCTTTGTGCCGATCTGTTTTTGTGCTCAAAGATGATCCAGGAATTTGAATCTGAAATTGCTGAAAAACAACATGCTTTAATCGAGTATCGGGAAATTGTAAAGGAGCTGGAGTCAGAGCTATGTATGGTCATTAAATCCACCCGGGCGGAGGAATAAGCGCATACATGTTACGGTTAGTGAAAGAGATTCTTGTGTAGTTATTAGTTATTAATTATTAGTTGTTAGTTTTATCTGAATTAATAATTAACAACTAACATCTAACAACTAATAATTAGTATGAGTCTTCCAAAGAACATTTTAATAACGCATTATTGTAAAAAAGAAATGTATTGGCAGACCCGGAACTAAATTCAAGTTCAAAGAAACCGCCGGAATTCCAGATCAAAAAATCATTCGGTTGTTGTCCCCCGTTATAATGAATGATTTCTTTTTCAGATAACTTGTTCTCTTTACTTCCTGCGCCGCTGATTATATAATGGACATGGTCCTTTGTATAAAAATACTGAAGGGCGTGCACATGTCCGCTGACATAGTAAATGCCCGGATACAGGTGCAGTATGCTGTCAATTTTTGAAGCCATCATTTTATAAGAAGGAAATTTCATATAAGATGCTTTTATCCTTCTGAAAAGATATGGGTGACCTAATGTTTTGTTTAAGGGACCAAAGGAATAAACCGGGTGATGGCCCACAATTACG